>NZ_JAXBME010000001.1:300000-490414 GCF_033963835.1 Cytobacillus sp. IB215665 | reverse complement strand
TATCGTAATCGAATTAAAATATCGTTATTATCTATATTCATGTATAGACCTCCTGAAATTTTTTCATGTGTCCATCTCTAAGATTAATTTTATAACAGGGATGTATTTTAAATCGTGACACTGAATCATTAGCTTAACACTTTATGGACATGTTTTATAGTATGACTTGAATGTAACAATCTGTTTGTCTATTTATAAGGGATCCTTTTAGATGTGTCTATTCAAAATATTGCCTAAATAACATAATTTTTATAATTGAAATGCATAATTAAAAAAACTTAAAAAAGAGACCTCTCCAAATTCGTTCCACAAGATAGGTACATATGGGGACATTAAAGTAACGAAAGGGACGGGTAAGAATAAGATTCCTTCTCATAAGTATAAGAATCTAGATGATTACAGATATGTTATTCTAGCTGATTCAACTCAAGAAATTTTAAGTTTTGGAGGAAAGTATAACTCGTTTTTTTTTGAATAAAGAATGTATTAATGATATAACTTAATCTAAGTGGGGAATGACAAATACACTTTACTGTCATTCACTATCTATATTATTCTATAGTTTTTACGGAAAAAACTACAAGGAGGTTACTCATATTAAAGTTTTACACTTAAAAGATCTAGAGGATAAATGTGTTTATGAATTTGCTGAAGGAAGGTTTAATAAGGAACATTGGAAGGAAAGTTCAATCTATGTTACATTTGAAGACTTTAACAAGTTATCTCCGTTCATAGAAGAGATTATGCCGGAATTTAATTATTATGGACCTAATACAGTTTCTATATTTCAATGGAACAAACTTAAAGAGAAAATAATAATTAAGTTTAGACAAGAAAAACTAGATAATATTAATTTATTAGATCCTTTTAATGAAATTGATATATGGGTACAAGATTGCTTTAAAAACCATGGTCATTTCTCCATTTTGGGTCCTTAAACAAGCTAGTAGTAAAAGCTTTTTAATAGTCAAAATTTCCACGGTCCTTAATAAAATCTTGAAATGAAAAATAAGAGACCGATATTTTAAAAATAGTAAAAATTAAGCCAACTTATCCTCAATTATATTTTTCCCTTTTACAGTAACTTCTGAATTTGGCTTCCTCATTTGTTCCAGTTGATACCACGTTCAATTCACCATTAACAGTTACAGGTTGTCCTATAGTTACTGCTAATATTGTTGCTCCAATAATTAGTGTTCTTTTCATCATAATCTCCACAATACGTATACTTAATATATTATAAGTTTTTCCTATACATCCACTCTCCTATTAATTTCACACTATAGAATTAACATTTTGAACGATGAAAAAAGTTACCACATAAAGACGCTTTTCAGAATTATTTCTGAAAAGCGCCAGGTTGTGGAAGACTAGACTTTGGTAGGGACTTACAGAATTTCTTCAGTCCCCTTAATGGCAAACACCTGTTAAACATGTTTGAGCCTGATTAATTAATAGATCCCTAACCTTTCATTTCTCTAAAAAATTGCTCAGGATTATCAATATTCACATTTTCATACTCACAAACAATTTCCTTCATTCCTATCGGTTCATCAAAATCAACAGCATACCACGGATTCATATCGGGAGGACCAAGGCTTACCTTCAATTTCTTATCTGTAATATCAAATATCATACTTCTGAGTGTACCCATTCCGCTTGAATAATAATGGCAACATGGACCCAGAGGATACTTAGTTGATAGTAAGTTCCTAACCTTATTATGATCAAGGATAGGTGATTCCCGCAATAGAGTATTCCAAACAGAGGAATAACGTATTTCCGAGTTCCACAGATGATATGCATCGAATTCTTTCATTTCATTACTGACATAATGATTGGTAGAAACGATTAGTCCGCCCACTGGTTTACGTACAAATATTCTCTTCTTTTGTTCAGAAAAGCTGGCAATTTCGAAGATAGATACATTATTAGATGTATCCGCTACCATAATGTTTGCATTAGTGCATAAAGGTATCTCTTCAAGAAGGCTTTGAGCCTCATATACATCTTTGCATCTGTCTAAAATTGCTCGAATAGCGATCCAAAACTCACACCCATACCCTTTTAGAGGTTTTAAATATGCAGTACTTGACATAGAAACTACAAGTCCGTATTCATTCATTCCATCCATTCGGCCCGCATTTTGAAGTGAGAAACCCATATGTTTTGGTTTTCCTTTTACACGAGTAATACATAGGCTTCTCTCGTCCCTTACAAAATACTCATAACTTCTGCCAACGTAAAAATGACCATCACTTGTATTTGAAGGGTGAACAGCAAATTGACAGCAATTTGGTGAGTCATGGAACGAGTTTGAGTAGCATAGGATCTTTTCTGCTTCTATGTTTACTTCATCTGCAAATCCCTGTATTTCATCAATAAACCCGGGACAAATTTTATCAATCATCATCATTCGTTTATGAGCCAATGCTGCAGGAAGATAATCCTGCCCTTCCAAAGGGGTAGTATAGTAGGAAATATCCTCTGAATAATGTTCCTTAAATGTAATCCCTCTTTGTTTACCAATATCATAATGAGTTCCTTCTGTGACATGAATATCAAAAATCATTGGTTCTTTTTTATTTTTATCTTCCAATATAATCCACCCCCTTGTTTTTTTGATTATACTATTTTAAAAAAATATGTACATACGTAGAAAAATTTATCAAAAGTTATTACACATATCCTTTTGGTTAATCACAACCAAAGGATAAATCAGTACAACACTTATAAACACCTACTGTGGCTTAAATCTACTATAACTGTAGTTGTTCACAAGGTTCTATTCGTAATGCCAAGGCTAATTTATAAAATGCTCTTTTCTTAATCCTGTATTAACTTCTTTCATTCTAAGCCTCTTCATAGTAGTAGTTATAAGCCCCCAGCTCTTCGTCATATTCTTAGTTTCCATTGGTACTCTATCCATTAAGGTTAGCAAAGTGTCTGCAAATATTAAAAAAGACCCATCATCGATCTTCAACGATATAGTCCTAAAATTAAGAAAAGCACTAATCTTTTTTACAGATAAGCGCCATATTGCTTAGTAACTATTTTTGACTGTACACTAGACTTTTTAAAAAATCTATTCATTAATTAACCATTGGATTATTAAACCTAGAATTTACATGTTATATGGATTATCAAACTTAAAATGTACATCTATTATCACTTTTTCCTCTTTATAGTTACCTTACCTGAATAAGCAAGGAGGATTTACGAATATATTTGGCGAAAAGAAATCACAGGGTAATTTTACCATTAACAAATTTATGGAAGGAGATGTAATTTTACTAGATAAAAGACAAGCAGGATTGTTTTGTGAATTCAAATTAATTTAGTGGTGATAAATAGCTTGATTGAATTAAAGAAATTATCAAGAAAAAGGAGACTATAAGTGGAAAATCATAATGAGCTCATTAAATCAGAGATGAATCAACTATTAACAAGCAACAGCCTAAACAACTCATTACAAAGTATTCAAGCTATGGGGGCTATGAAAGGAAAAGCGGTGCCAACCTTAAGAGAAACAATTAGAAATAATGAAGACAGTGATTTAAAAACGATGGCTATTATTGTTTTAGGGGAAATAGGAGAAAGTGCTTCTGTAGCAATACCTGAGGTACTTAACGAACTAATACTAGCTACAAATGATCAAATAAGAATGGCATCAAGCCTTTATTTGGTAAAGATAGGTAATAAAAGTATACATAGTTTAAAAGAGGTAATATCCAATAATACCGATGATGAAGCGCGCTTTTGGTGTTGTTGGGCTTTAGCTATGATTGATCCAAATGAAATGGATGAAGGTTCAACATCAATCCTATTAAAAGTAGAGAAAAAAACTCAAGATATAATTAAAAAGTCAGCCGCTCAAGAAGCTTTAGCAAAATTAATAGGAAATACAATAAAGAATAATGATTTTAAATAACTTACAATATGGAAAATTTTTAAAAAGGACGTAAATTATATTATAATCCCATCTTGAATTCCTCTTTAATCCATAATAACCTTATCATCATCGTGTTTGTCTCAAACGAGAAAGAACAGATTTCTTATCTCTGAAATGCACAATTAAGTAACCATGACGCATTTCTATTGCAGAAATGCGCCATTTAAGGAAGATTATTATTAAATTCTATTTCTCAAAAATATTTATCTTTATTCTAAATGTTCTAATTCGTCTAACAGGTTGTCTCTAGAAAAACTAATTTGGTAGATATCACTCTTACTTTCTACCCAATATTTATAAATAACATCTGGTTCACTCTCAAAAACAACACCAATATAGTATGGGTTAGCGTGTTTATAACCTTCTTCACGATGAGGTACTGTTGAAATCACCCATTCTTCATTTGGGTAATGTTGTTCCAAGTATAGCCTTAATATTGTAACTTTCTTGTCAATTTGTGCATCAATCCAAAAAGGGCGTACTACAAAAAATATACTATATGCAAACAATACAACTAACACTAATGATCGGCAAATTTTTCTCCATTTACCTGTTACAAGGAATGAGATAATTACGATTGTAATAAAGCAAAACCCTATAACCATAAACTCAATTGCTTCTTTTGAGTGAATGACATCAAGCTCCTACTTTAGTATTCCTTCAATTTTGAATATTAAAGTCTTATTAATAAACTCGGTTCAAACAAATCAGTGTTCCTTATAGCCGAGTGTAACTATCAGATAGTTCAGACTTCTTAAATGCTATATTTACTAATACTCTGCAAACTCCTCCTGCGAAATTGGATCAGAGTAAATAGCTTGCAGTCGTTCAGGTACCAATTCTAAATCAATGACTCTTTGTATTGTTTCTTTCGACCAAGTATCGTCGCATCTCAACTTTAACTTCAAAAATCCTACATTAACTAATAACTCTGAAAACTATTCCCTCGTAATTGGATCAAACTACTTTGATTGTAATCTTTCTGGTATGATTCCCATGTCAATTCCTCTTTGAATCGTTTCCTTTGACCAATCATTAGGACGATCTCCTGATTTTGCAAACACTGATATAGAAGGAAGTAATAACATCAATGATAAAATGACAACAAACGTTTTCTTCAACATAATTTACTCTCTCTTTTTCCATGTAATATAAATTACAATACTCTTACAATATCAAACTTACATTCTTTAATTTACCAATCTAATTATACTGAAGGGGCTTGTTTGAAGTAAATATTAACATATAAAAAAGACGCTAATCCTTATTTCAGATGAGCGCCCTATAACTGAACAATGTTTATTATTTATTTAAATCTAAAAGTCTTGTGATAAAACCAAAACCCTCTTCATCTTTTACTAAAGAATCAAAACCCAAATATGCTGCACTACCAAGTAAAATTGCCCAAATTGCGATACTAAATGTCATTAATACTAAAGTTTTTGTACGTGTACCGCCGAATGAGATAGCTAATAGTGCTGTTAAATGACTACCTACAAAAAACGGCCCTATGAATGCTAAGCCAGGCAATCCGTATTTATCCCAAATATTCTTCGCGCGTTTATTTTTAGATTCGCTTTTTTCTTTATTGCCTTTTTTCTTCTTACGCCAATTGCGAACTGAGTCTACAAACACAATAAGTAAAATTATCGTTAATAAATTCCCTAAAAAGGCAATAATGATAACTGGAATTGCTGGAATACCACCAATAATTGCAACTGGCACTATCAGTAATACTTCAAAAAATGGGATTGCTGCTAACAAAAAGATAATAAAATATGTCCAAATCAATTTTTATTCGCCCCTGCTATCTATAATTTTATGAATCTCCCAATAATTAAGAGAACTCCTAACACTGAATTTGTCCCCAAATAGTGTTCAAACCCCAATGTAAAAAGCTCTTTTCTATGGCATGGTAATTATTATAGGTAAATCATTCTAATAAAACAAGAGTTTTTTAGAAAATTATTCTAAAATAAGAAATATTTTTGAAATAGAAAGGGTATTTAGGATGTAGAAAATAACATTATGGGTCTGTGGAACAATAAAATTCCCCACTTTGTGTAGCGAAATATAAAGCGGGGAATAAGTTCCGAGGAAACGGTCTACACAAACAGTAAAGTGTTGCTCAACAATATGGCCCTAAAATGAATAATGGTACATATCTATATTTTAGATATGTACCATAACATCCAAAGGTATTAAAACTTGCTCGCACACTTATTAAACTCTACCACCTGTTAGTGAAAGATAATTTATGCTCTTATTCTATTGGTATATAAATGTCTGTCTTACTCTTCTTTGTAAAATCTTTAGGTGGCTCGGTAACATATAATTCAAATGGAACAGAATCTCTAGGTGTATATTTATCATTTTTCAGTAACCAGTCTGAATAAGCATACTTCCAAGCCTGTTCATACTCACCTAAACTTAGCTCATAATGTAATACAGCATATTTCCCGCCAAACTTCATAGTACCAATTTTACCTTCTTCTACTATTGTAGTATTTGAGGGAACAGTCATTGCGACACTAGTTCGCAAATTATTAGGGTCAGTTACGAATGGATTGTCATGGTATATAGTCATTACTTTTGTGAAATTTCCCTTGATTAAATCGTATTTCTTTGCGAATTTGAAGAGTTCATTGAACATCTTACGACTGTTTTTTCTAAACTCTGTGTAAGTACCTTTGAAGCGTATATATATGACTTCCACTTCATAATTCTCCACCGTAATCATTGGCTTTTCCACAAAATCAACTCCTTTGACATTAGTTTAGCGAAGAATACTTATGAATTCTTGTCGTTTCTTGCTTTTCTAAATTCTAATGGAGACATCCCTAGATGCTTTTTGAATGCTTTATTATAGGTACTTACATCATTGTAGCCATATCGAAAAGCAATATCAGTAATACTTAAATCGGTGCGGACAGCGAGGAATATTCCAGACCGCTCTATTTTTATTCTCGTAACAAACTGTTTGACAGTCTCAGAACTATACTTACTAAATATACGATGGAAGTGATACTTGGACATATTTGCGTTAATTGCTAAATCATCTAGTGAAATTTTTTCGCTTAGATTTTTCTCAATATAGTCTTCAGATTTGTTCATTAATCTAATATATTCGTCCATTCTACACACCAATCAAGTTTTTTTATTTATTATAACTTAATAGATATAATGAAAACCAGCTAAATATCTCTTCAAATTATCAACTCTTGAGTAGTAAAATTTATATATTCCTTCTTTTTTCTATGGTATTGAATCTATACACTATATTTGATTATTTCTTTAATTAATCTGCCGTTTCTTTTAGCACAGAATTTCACAATCTCTTCTATACTTTAAACTACAAATCCAATTTTCTTTAAAGGCATTGTTCTAGAATATGGACCTAAAATGAATAATGGCACATATCTATATTTCAGATATGCGCCATATTGTTGAAGATCAGCAAAATAAAAAGGGGTACCTCGTACCCCTTTTTTGCTTGTGTTTACTAAACGTTAGTACCATTTAACATTTTTACATATTATTTTATAGGATCTCCAGATATTATATGCCAATGAAGGTGATTAAAATCGTGGTAATTACCTACCTTTACTGGTTCAAATTCTTACAACAAAATAAGAAGTTACACACAAACGATAGAGTGAGAGGGATGCTTTTAAGTGCCAGCCGAAAGGTGAATTGCATTACAGTTAATTATTTGCGAAAGGTATAAAAATAGATTAAATTTGAACAAAAAAATCATATCAATGATATGAATTTCTTTGGCTCTCTTATTCCACTAGCACTCTATTCAGGAATTAATCGTTTTATTTTCTATATTTTCGTATTTGAAGTATTCACCGAATATATCCATCTTATCATCGACTATCTTAATGAATGAGTTATCATAAAGTCCATAAATTGTTGCAAACTGTGATGCTTCGTAAATATCTTCTTCTATATGCTTTTTACTTGCAGAATCTAAATGTGGTTCAATATTAATATCAACAAGTCCGATACCATCATAAATAGATAACTCTGGAATGTTATCATTAATATCTTTTGCCAACACAACTTTCTTAGCCATATTTATAGAGCCTGCACTCATACCAATAATAATACATTCTCTACTCTGTAGAGCTGGAATAAGATTATAATGTTTCAAATATTTTATCTGTTCGAGTGTATTTCCGCCTGAAACCCATATAACATCCGCTTTCTCAATATACTGTACTGCCTTTTCATTTGTGATTCTATCATCAATGACATTAACTTCATCAAATGCAATACCTTTTTTACTAAACATATTCAAAGTTACATCAGCATATTTATCTGTTTTAGAATGACCTGAAAAATCAGATGCAATAAAAACAAACGACCCATTATTACTATAGTATTCCTTTATGCATTTAACGAAATCATCTGTAAATCCATTAGGAAACCCACTGGTTAATATTGATACTTTCATTTTTATCTCTCGTTCCTTTGTTCTATTGTGAAAAGTAATTAGTTCTATTATTGAATAATTTTCATCGCCCAAAAAATAATCTAATAAACCTACTCCATTGAACATTTTTTCATAATTATACCAAATAAATTATATTTTTTCTTTACTATTATTAACTTTATCAAAGCACCTTTACTAATTATTATTTTAGCAATTGGGTCCAAGGTACAATCTTAATTTGTTTTTATTGCGAAAGTATAAATCCCATCACCTTCATCCCATCTTGCATGAATGACGTAAATAAATTCACCTTTATTATTTGGTAATGCAATTTGATCGTTATTAACTTCTTTAAATTCTACTCCATCGTTTTCCCAAATTCCTACTTCAATTAAAGTAGGTTCATATATAAAATTAATAGAAATGGTTCCTTCATTCTTAACTTCATTTACTTCTTTCACCATTTCGGGAGGGGATGCAGAGTCAACATTAACAGCTTTCCCAGCATCTCACCAGGAATATGTTCCTATATTGTAAGAGATTACTTGATTATCAACGGTTATAGTCGGTTTTGGTGGCTTTAAATCATGGGAACTAGTTGGTTGCTGGCACCCATGTATAAAAAACATAATAAGGAATAGAATTAGATTTACTCTTTTCATTTTATATCTCCTAATTCTCTTTGTATTATTTAATATAGTTTATTTGCCAAAAATAAAAAGGTTTATAACTCCACTTCACTAATAATAAACCATATATAATTTTCCATACCAATTGATTCAGTTGTTTCATAAATGTTAAAAACCTCTATAAGCAAGCTTATATACTCTGTCTAGATATAGAGATCTTCCTACAATTTATTGCCTGCAAAATAATAAACCAAAATACTTTTTGTTCAGCCAATCTTGGCCTAAAATGAAAATGACGCTAACCTTTCAAATTAGCGCCATATCGTATTATGATCTCAATCATTCATTTCTAGTTAAACTTTTTTCCTTATTATTTAGGTAACTGGTATACCCCTTTACTAAATTCTTGCGCCATATTGTTGAATAGCATATAAGTAGTAAACACAACTCAACTTGAGTTTACTACCCATAATTTTGAGACAAAATGGCTAAGACCGCTCTTATTACTATTCGACAATCATTTCCACTTGCCTCAATAAGGAGTACTCTTTCGGGATCCTTTAATTAAAAGGTTGAATGTTAAATACATCCCATCCTTCATATAGTAAGAGTAACAAATAATGAGGTAGGTGATTTGTGTGGGAATAGCTTATGTGACTAATGAAGATACAGACAATGTTTCAGTTATAGATATAAAGACGCACCGTGTGATTGCTACTATCCCTGTTGGAAACCTTGATTTCCCTAGTGACATAGAGATTACACCTGATGGGAAATTACTTTATGTTGCAGTTGGAAATGAAAATTTTGTTACGGTAATAGATACAAAAACACATAGTGTTATTGCAACAGTACCTGTTGGTCTTGACCCCGATACTGTTGTAATCACATCGGATGGAAAATTAGCCTATATTTCAAATGCAGATTCAGATAATGTTTCTGTTATAGATGTAAAAACGCACCGTGTGATTGCTACTATCCCTGTTGGAGACCTTGACTTTCCTAGTGACATGGAGGTTACACCTGATGGGGAATTACTTTATTTTGCAGTTGGAAATGAAAATTTTGTTACGGTAATAGATACAAAAACACAGAGTATAATTGCTACAGTACCTGTTGGTCGTGATCCGGATACTGTTGTAATCACACCGGATGGAAAATTAGCCTATATTTCAAATGAAATCACAAATGATGTTTCAGTGATAGACACGAAAGTGCATCGTGTGATTGCTACTATCCCT
The DNA here is from genome assembly GCF_033963835.1 of Cytobacillus sp. IB215665. Classification (NCBI taxonomy): domain Bacteria; kingdom Bacillati; phylum Bacillota; class Bacilli; order Caryophanales; family Bacillaceae; genus Cytobacillus; species Cytobacillus sp. IB215665. Next base: position 480,151 of record NZ_JAXBME010000001.1, on the reverse strand, counting down.
GTTGGAGGAGACATTGATCGTCCAGGTGCAATGGTGATTATACCTGATAGTAAATTATTGTATGTTGCAGTCGGAAATGATAATTTTATTGGGGTAATAGATACAAAAACACATAGTGTAATTGCAACAGTACCTGTTGGTAGAAATCCTATTAATTTTGTGATAACACCAGATGAACAATTTGTATATGTTGCAAATGAAGGTGACAGTAATATATCAGTGATAGATACGAAAACACATCTTGTAATCGCTACTGTCTTCGTAGGTGGATTAGATATTCCAATCAAGATGGCGATTACTCCTGATGGACAGTTACTGTATGTTCCAAATCATGATGTCGGTACTGTTACGGTAATAGATACAAAGACACATAGTGTAATTGCAACGATCCCTGTTGGTGACGGGCCGAGGTCTGTTGTTATCAATCCAAATTAATTGAATACAGAATAGCAAGATGCCTCAGGTGTTTTTGCTATTCTGTTAGACTTCCGATAACTGGCATTATATAACCTAAAATTGAATAACTTATACATAGATATACCTTTACTATATTCTTACGCCAGATTGTGGAAGATGACTTGGAGTTCTAATTGTTAATACTGTCATAAATTTCTTGTTGTACATGGTGTTTTACATTATGAAAAAGTAATTTAAAACACCTGTCTGAGTTTCTTGCTGATAGATAACGCAATAACCTTCTTCTATGTTTTTCATTATAAAAATTGCTCATTTAGTCACTATAACTTTCCCTTTTTCATGATGTATATATTTAGTTGAACGTATAAAAGCACTAATGATAAAGAGTAGTCCAATTAACAGTAAAGCACTTGAAAGTACTATGATGCTATAAACCAAGTCTGGTGCATACAATACTGCAATGCGATATGAACCAATCATGAATATAGGAAAATAGACACCTACTGTAGCCGCTCCGATGAATATTATAGGAATTAGAATTAGTTGAAAAATTATTTTGATTCTGTTTATTTTCCTGGTAAATACTAATTTAAAATTTCTGAACCTCCACACCAATGATAAGACGAAAAATGTTATAAGACCCAATAATCCCGTTGCAACTAATAAAATAACCTTCGCTAATTGGTACTCATCTTCTTTCCACGATGCTGCCTGTTCTAGTTTATCACCCAAGATGTAATTTTTAATATTCTCACTGATAGAATGAGTGACATCATTTTGGGAATTTGAAAGTAAGGCAAACCCTAGACTGTATTCTGGAAACAAATACACGTCTGCTGTAAAGTTAGGATAATCTCCACCATGATCTATCACCTTAGTATTCTCTTCCTGAGAGATTTCCCACCCATAACCATATCGTTCATTATCAGAAATAGAGAAGGGTTCCATAAACAATTCGCTTACTGCCTCACTTGGAATTACTTGACGCCCTTTATATTGTCCTTCTTGTAGTAGTGTAGTTATGTAACGTCCAACATCTTCCACATTACTATATATTCCTCCCGATGCAACCGTTGGATATGGAGGAGCATAATCAAATGGTTTGTTCTTCCCCGCTTCTAAGCGATGTCCTACAGATAAATTATTTAACTTAGACACCTTTGTGTAAAATCCAGTCCGTTCCATCCCTAATGGCTGGAATACTAACTTATTCATTGCTTCATGATAATTCATACCTGATACTTTTTCAATGATAAGACCAAGCGTCCAATAGTTGAAATTAGAATATTCAAAACTTTCACCAGGTACAAATACCAGTTTAATTTCACTAATTCTTTTTACTTGTCTTTCTAATCCATTATTAGAACTATCTTCTATTTCAAGTCCATATGAGGTGGTTGGAATACCACTACTATGTTGTAACAAATGGCGAATAGTCACCTGTTTTGAAAGTTCTTGATTTTGCGAAATAAACCATGGCAAGTACTCTACCACGGTCGCATCAACGTCTAGTAAGCCCTGTTCAGCTAATTGCGTAACAGCCAAGGCAGTCATCGATTTAGATACAGAAGCAAGCCCAAAGTTCGTCTGCCCGTCAACTTTAATATCACTTCCAATTTTTTGGCTCCCAAACCCGTTCATATAAACAGGTTCTTCATTTGCAATTAGCACAAAAGCCATACCAGGGACTTTGTGCTTGTTCATTTCTTGTTCTATATACTCTTCCAATTGTTCAAAATCAATATTGTTAATCGCACTCTTTGCTTCTACGTTGTTCATTGCTGAAAAAAATATAAAAATAATTAAAAATATGACTATTATTCTTTTTTTCACCTTTAACCAACTCCCTCATACCTTCTATGTCATATCATACCTATCATAATTTTCTTTTTTATCTCTTATTTCTTACAAAAACCTTAAGAATGAGAATAAATCGTAGAAGTTGGGATGTTCTCGTCATGGATTAATAATTAAGGCTCTTTTCGTAAACTTTTTCTTTAGTTCCTAAAATAGAGCAAAAGATGTCTTTATAGAAGAAAGATGCCACAAAAACAGCCTTTTATTAAAAGCAACAATTAATGCGAAAATACCTTAAAGAAAAAGCTTTATTAATTTTCACTATTGTTTTTAAGGTATTAAATATGGGAGGGGTCGATTTGGATGTTCCCGTTATTATTCAATATAGCGCCATAAAGTATTATGAGTTCAACCAGTATTTTTTCTGGCTGACCTATTTTAAATAGGTAATATCTTTAATTTAGTCGAGATAGCTTTTATTACTATATTCTTGCGCCATATTGTCGAACAACACTATCGGTTAATTAGTTGGAAACTCAACTTATGTTTACTAACACCTCATGTTGCAAAAACTTTTTATGCAAGAAATTCCGGAAATAATAAAATTCCCCCTCTTCAAAACCTTTATAATTCAACAATATATAAAATCATGTATATATGAAAAATTTTCAACCTTAAAAAACGTTCTATATCAAGGGTTGTGAAATTGTATTGGTTCCGATAGTTGACATTATGTAAACTAGTTTTGAATATGGTATACAATCTTATTACGCTTTTGATATGAACCTCACCAATAAATATAGTATCGCATATTCAAACAACCGTTCATATATTAAGGTAATAAATTAAATAAGGTGATTCTTATGGTAATGGCTTATGTCGTAAATAATGGAATTAGCCCAAATAATGGAAGTGTATCAGTCATTGATGTGAAAACTCATCAGGTGATTGCTACGGTGCAGGTGGGAGAAGAATCACGTGATGTGGCCTTCACGCCCGATGGCAAATTGGCTTATGTCGTAAATGAAGGATTTTTCCCAAATAACGGGATGGTTTCAGTCATAGACGTGAAAACTCATCAGGTGGTTGCTACGGTACAGATGGGAGAGGATCCACAAAATGTGTCCTTTACTCCCGATGGTAAATTGGCTTATGTCGTAAATAATGGATTTGGCCAAAATAACGGGACGATTTCAGTCATAGATGTGAAAACTCATCAGGTGATTTCTACGGTGCAGGTAGGATTGCAATCATTTGCTGTGGCCTTCTCGCTCGATGGCAAATTGGCTTATGTCGTAAATAGCCAATTTTCACAAGATAATGGAACGGTTTCAGTCATAGACGTGAAAACTCATCAGGTGATTGCTACGGTACCTGTGGGAGAGAACCCACTTGATGTATCCTTCACGCCCGATGGCAAATTGGCTTATGTCGTAAATAATGGATTTGGCCAAAATAACGGGACGATTTCAGTCATAGATGTAAAAACTCATCAGGTGATTGCTACGGTGCAGGTGGGTTTGCAATCATTTGCTGTAGCCTTCTCGCTCGATGGCAAATTGGCTTATGTCGTAAATAGGCAAGTTTTACAAAATAATGGAAGAGTATCAGTCATAGACGTGAAAACTCATCAGGTAATTGCCACGGTGCAGGTGGGAGAGAACTCATTTGATGTATCCTTCACGCCCGATGGCAAATTGGCTTATGTCGTAAATAATGGATCTGTCCAAAATAACGGGACGGTTTCAGTCATAGATGTGAAAACTCATCAGGTAATTGCTAGTGTACAGGTGGGAGAGGCGTCAGTTGATGTGATCTTTAGTCCCGATGGCAAATTGGCTTATGTCGTAAATATGCAAGTTTTACAAAATAATGGGACGGTTTCAGTCATAGACGTGAAAACTCATCAGGTGATTGCTACGGTACCTGTGGGAGAGAACTCATTTGCTGTGGCCTTCACACCTAATGGAGGTAATGGGTGCTAAGCTATGATATACCACAAAATATGTTTCTCATTATGTAAGATAATATTAGTTCCAATTTTTCATTTCTGAAGAACTGGAACTAATCGACTCAATAATCATTATGTTTCATTATTATAAAAATTGATCTTGATCAATTATTGGTGTGTTGGGACTGCCCAGTATAGAAATGAATTCTATTAAGGTCGATTTTGATAAACAAAAAAGAAGTAATATTTAACGTTATAATGTTCGACTTTGATAAATAACTATATTCTGCACCGATTACATAGACACAAAAAAAGCATAAATTTCCCAAACAGAAAATTTATGCTTTACGGTCACCAAATCAAAATGTCATTTTCTTTCTCATTGTTTAAGTATTAGAAGTATAATATTGCACAAAAGAAATGGAAGCATAATGTTACATATGATGCAATTTTATGGTTCCAGTCACACACATAAATAAAACCACCAAATGTATGTATTTGGTGGAGACGGTGGGAGTCGAACCCACGTCCAGAAACATCGTCACTTAAGCTTCTACGAGTGTAGTCGATATATTAGTAATTCGCGGACTCTTCAGCCTATCGACAGGCTTCCAAGTTGCTAGTCTGATTGTTCTCTTCCTTCATCCTCAGACGGTGGAATCCGGCGTAGCCCACTTAAAGTGAGTTCCTTACCCTACCACATGGGCGATGGAGGGAGGAACCGCTAGCTGACTTAAGCAGCTAAAGCGAAGTTATTGTTTTCTTTGCCAGTTATAGGCGTTGACGTTTTAACGAGGCCGATCCCCTCGACTCGCAACTTAAGCTCGAACTATCCCTGTCGAATCCGTAACGTCCCCATTATAAAATGTTGTTCAATATTTAGGATGAACAACTTTAAGGAAGTAACAAACGGATAGATAAGCTACAATATATATTAAGTTATGTTAATTAATGTTGTTATCGTGACTACATTTATTATTATAGCACATACACATTATTTTTCAATTAACAATTTATGGAAAATTAAAATGACTTCTGACGATCGCGGAATGCCCTTTCGACCTCACGTTTTGCTTCTTTCTTCTTTAAATCCTCACGTTTATCGTACTTCTTCTTACCTTTTCCTAGGCCGAGTAATACTTTTGCAAAGCCATTCTTCAAATATAACTTAAGTGGAACGATAGCATAACCATTTTCCTTTGTATACCCGATCAGCTTGCTAATTTCCTTCTTATGCAATAACAGCTTTCTTGTACGAAGTGGATCATGATTATAACGATTTCCCTGCTCATACGGGCTTACATGCATATTATGAAGAAATACCTCACCATTTTGTACTCTCGCAAATGCATCCTTTAAATTAACTCTACCAGCTCGTATCGATTTTATTTCTGTACCTTGCAGAACGATGCCAGTCTCATATGTTTCTTCAATAAAATAATCATGATATGCTTTTTTATTTTGTGATATAACTTTTCCTTGACCGCGTGGCATCAATTGTTCCCCCTATATAAACGTATATTATATTTTAACAGAGGCTCAATTCAGATTGCAACTATATTAACAACTCCTCTATACAACTTTCAAATATTAATACGTATTGTGCAATTAATATTAATAATACTAAAAAATTCATAGCTACGATTTTACTCGTAGCTATGAATTACTAGCGCTTTTTCTTTTTCTTTTTACGCTTAGCGTTAGGGACATTTTCGTAAAACTTCTTTTTCTTTTTGGTTTTCTTTCCATCATGCTCGCTCTTTTCATGCTGTTTGTTCCGAGAAGAATGCGTTTTTTTGCGTCCTTTGCCAGCATGGATGACCTTTGGTACGTCTTTTGAAGTTTTGCGACGACCTTTCATACCTACTACTTCAAAATCTACTGAACGTTCATCTTTATTTACGTTAATAACTCTTACAGCTATTTCATCCCCAATACGAAAAACATTCCCAGTTCGTTCACCAATCATCGCATAGTGGCGTTCATCGTAGCGGTAATAGTCATCTGTTAAATAGCTAACATGAACAAGCCCCTCTATTGTATTTGGTAGTTCAACAAATACACCAAAATTAGTAACTGAGCTTATAATTCCATCAAACTCTTCACCAATTTTATCTTCCATAAACTCCGTCTTTTTAAGTTCATCCGTTTCACGTTCAGCGTCGACCGCACGTCGCTCCATACTTGATGAATGCTCAGCAATTTCTGGTAGTTTCTCCTGCCAGCTTTGTTGAACCTTTTCATCTAATTGACGATTAATTAAATATGTACGTATTAACCTATGAACGATCAAATCCGGATAACGGCGAATTGGTGACGTAAAATGAGTATAAAAATCAGTCGATAACCCAAAATGACCAAGGCTTTCTGGATCATATTTAGCTTGCTTCATAGAGCGTAGCATAACTGTTGATACAACAACCTCTTCAGGCTGCCCCTGAACCGCCTCAATGATCTCCTGTAAAGCACGAGGGTGGATTTCATTTGCTGTACCTTTTACTACATAGCCAAAGTTTGTAATGAACTCTAAAAAGCGATTTAACTTTTCTGGATTAGGATCCTCGTGAATACGGTATATAAAAGGTACATTCATCCAATGAAAATGTTCAGCGACAGTTTCATTGGCAAGTAACATAAACTCTTCAATAAGCCTTTCTGCTACTGAACGCTCTCGAAGTACGACATCATAAGGAGCACCTTCACGATTCACTAGAACTTTTGCCTCTTTAAAATCAAAATCAATCGCGCCACGTTGCATCCTTTTGTTTCGTAACATTTCAGCAAGGTCAGCCATATCCTCAAACATAGGCACTAAAGAATCATACTTGTCTCTTAATTCTTCATCCTTATCGGTTAAAATTTTGTTTACATCCGTATATGTCATTCGTTCAGTCGTTTTTATGACACTTTGAAAAATTTCATGATGAACGACATCACCAACTTCATTTATTTCCATTTCACATGATAAGGTCAATCGATCTACTTGAGGATTCAAGGAACAAATCCCATTTGATAGTCGATGTGGAATCATCGGAATCACACGATCGACTAAATAAACACTCGTTCCTCTTTCATGCGCCTCAATATCAATTTCTGCCCCCTCTTGGACATAATGACTGACATCGGCAATATGTACTCCCAGTTTAAAGTTTCCATTCGATAGTTTAGTTACCATAACAGCATCATCTAAGTCCTTAGCATCCGCTCCATCTATCGTCACAATAACTTGGTCACGTAAATCACGTCTATCTTTGATGTCATCTTCTGATATAGTTTCAGGAACTGAATTTGCTGCTTCTATTACTGCAGATGGGAACTCTTGAGGTAGTCCATGTTTATGAATAATGGAGAGAATATCGACACCCGGGTCATTCTTATGACCTAAGATTTCTATAACTTCTCCTTCGGCACTCATTCTACCTTCTGGATAGCTAGTTAAGCGAACGACAACTTTATGTCCTTCAACTGCACCACCCGTCTTCCCTTTCGGAATAAAAATGTCATTTACAATTTTTTTATTATCAGGAATAACAAACCCAAAATATTTACTTTCCACAAATGTCCCTACAGCTTCCTTAATACCACGATCTAATATTCTTACGATTGACCCTTCTTTTCTTGAGCCAGAAGAATGCGGGTTAATGCGAACAAGCACGACATCGCCATGCATTGCATTTTTTAACTCGTTTGGTGGAATAAAGACGTCATCTAGTGATTTGTCATCAGGAACGACAAATGCAAACCCTTTTGCATGACCTGTTAACGTGCCTCGAACTAGATTCATTTTTTCTGGTAGTCCATAGCGATTGCTTCTTGTTCTAACGACTTGCCCTTGCTCCTCCATTAAGACAAGTGCTTTGACAAATTGCTTAAAATCAGATGAATCTTCTATGCCAAACGCTTCCTCTAATTCTTGTACTGTTAATGGCTTATACGCTTCTTCTTTCATAAAAGATAGCAATTTATCGGTATGTTGCTGGATTTCATCCATTGTATCTCCCCTCCTTTTTAAAGCATTTTTCACACAGCCTGCTTGGAATATTATACTAAACACTCCATAGCAAAGGGTAGTAACCTCATAGAAATACAATAATTTCTTGTATCCTTCCCTTTTTAAACACGCTTATTTCATTGATTATATAATAATAATTAGTTATTCCAATCTAAGCTATCTAAAAAGGCATAAACATCTTCATGCAACTGCTCCCGCTCTTGATCAAGCGTAATCACATGGCCAGATTCCTCATACCATTTCAATTCCTTAATTGGTGATTCTACACGATTATAAATAATATTAGCGCTGTCTGTATTAATCATGTTGTCATGTCTTGCTTGAACGACAAATGTTGGTGCATAAATTAAATCAACTTGATCTCTAACACCAGCTATTAACTGCTGTAGTGCTTTTAAGGTCGTCATTGGCGTTTGCTGAAACTGCTGCATTTCTATGTCAATTTGCTCAACAGATTTCCCTTCAAACTTCTTATATTCTCTTGCATAATCAAGTACACCTTCGTACATGACCTCTTCACTCTTAATGTACATCGGTGCACACATAGGAACAATTGCTTTTATAGGTACAGTGTAACCTAATTTTAACGAAAATACCCCCCCAAGTGATAGACCTGCTACGGCTATTTCTTCATGTCCTCTATCTTTTAAGTGTTGATAGGCTTCCATGACGTCCTGCCACCAGTCCTCTGGCCCAGTATGAACGAGCTCCTCTGGAGGAACACCATGCCCTTTATAAATAGGTGCATGACACGTATAGCCTTTCTTTTCTAAAAATCTTCCTAGCATTCTTACATCAGCTGAATTACCTGTAAAGCCATGCAATAATAACACCGCACGTTCGCCTGCTTCAAAGGTAAACGGCTTTGGGACGACTTGTTTCATTGTATATTCTCCTTTTCACGATGCAAAATACTGTTATAGAGCGTGTTTGATAAGAACTTATGCAAGGTAGTTTTCCAGCATTTAATGAAACTACATTTGCTGTATTTTTTTAAAGGAATTAAATGCTTCAATAAATCTTGTTGTCGTAAATACATACTACATGTAGATGCAAAGCAACTCCACTAAAACCTTCCATGTCAATTGTAAGTGTGGAATCAGAACACACTAATTAAGCTAATTCGACAATATTTTCCCCCGTACTTTTGCACAATCCCTTATAGTTTGCTCTAAACCATATAATCGTTATTATAGATTAATTTAGACATTTTCTCACTTAATAAATCCTTAACAACACTATTTAAATCACACTTAACATTTAGTTCATGTAGTAAAAAAAACAGTAACATTTTTGAAAAAAATGATATTTTTCTACAATTATCAATAAGGTAATTATACGTATAATGTAGCCAGAAATAAGCGTTAGTACAACAGTCTATTAAACATTTATTTCCCGCAATTGTATTAATATGCACTGGTGTCGATTTTATTTCAAATAATTGTGCATTTATTCACATTGTAGTTGTTTATTTGTTGACACCTCCAACAAAAGAAAGCGTTTACAATACAATTGTATACAACATAGTTCATGTGAAGGAGGGATTACCTTGAAATATCCAGTTCATATTACTTCAGAAATTGGGGAATTGAAGACAGTTATCCTCCACCGTCCTGGTAAGGAAGTAGAAAATTTAACACCTCAATATTTAAAACGCCTATTGTTTGATGATATTCCTTTTCTTCCTGCCATTCAAAAAGAACATGATTATTTTGCTAATACGCTTAAAAATCGCGGAGTTGAAGTATTATATCTCTCTACTTTAATGGAAGAGTCATTGTATTCAAACGAAACTCGCGAAAAATTTGTCGATCAAATTTTAACAGAAAGTAAATCTAATATTAACGGAGCTTGGAAAAATCTAAGAGCTTATTTACTGTCAGGTTCAACAAAAGAGCTAGTAGATAAAGTAATGTCAGGTGTGTTAAAAACAGAAATTGCAGCCGAAAAAAAGGTACACCTTTACGAGTTAATGTCAGATCACTATCCATTTTATCTCGATCCAATGCCAAATCTTTATTTTACTAGAGATCCTGCTGCTATCATCGGACATGGAGTCTCCATTAATAGAATGCAAGAAAGAGCTAGAAAAAGAGAATCAATTTTTACGGAATATATTATGAATTTTCACCCACGCTTCGCAGAATTCCAAATCCCTAGATGGTTCAACCGGAGTTATCGATTTGCAATGGAAGGTGGTGACCAACTAGTCTTAAGTCATGATACTTTAGCGATTGGGGTAAGTGCACGTACATCACCACAAGCTATCGAAGAACTAGCTATAAACTTATTTAGTGAGCAAGAGCAAATTACTAAAGTCCTAGTAGTAGAAATTCCTAAGTCCCGTGCATTTATGCATTTAGACACTGTATTTACTATGGTTGATCATAATAAGTTCACCATTCATCCAGCCATCGAAGGACCAGATGGCTACATGAGAATCTTTTTATTAGAAAAAGGAGATCAAAAAAATCGTGTAAAAATTACTGAAGGTCATAACTTTTCAGAAACACTCAAACAAATATTAGGGTTAGAAGAAATTGTCCTTATTCCTTGTGGTGGCGGTGACCCTATCGCCTCAGCTAGAGAGCAATGGAATGATGGATCAAATACATTAGCGATATCACCAGGGGTTGTCGTAACATATGATCGTAACTATGTATCAAATGAAGTGTTACGAAGTCATGGCTTAGAGGTAATTGAAGTACCGAGTTCTGAACTATCTAGAGGAAGGGGCGGTCCACGCTGCATGAGTATGCCTATTTATCGAGCAGATAGTTAATGTGAGATGGCTAATGTGTTGCTCTTGACGGATTGGCTTATGTCCCAGACAGATTACTAGAAAAGTACTGCTTAACCCCAACAAGTACAGAGACATGGCATGAAGGTGCAAGGGAATTTGAGTAAATAGAGCTGTATTTGATTCTATAAACCTCAGAAATGGAGTGAGTAATCATGGCATTATCCGTTCATAAAGTAAATTTAAAAGGACGTAGTTTATTAACATTACTCGATTTCACAGCTGAAGAAATCATCGATCTTATCGACTTAGCAGCTGACCTAAAACAAAAAAAGCAAAGAGGTATACGTGAAAAACTTATGGAAGGAAAAAATATCGCACTTCTATTCGAAAAACCTTCGACACGGACACGCTGTGCATTTACAGTTGCTTGTACCGATTTAGGTGCTCATCCAGAATATTTAGGGAAAAACGATATCCAACTTGGGAAGAAGGAATCAGTAGCCGATACTGCTAAAGTGTTGGGAAGAATGTTTGACGGTATTGAGTTTCGTGGTTTTAGCCAAGAAACTGCAAAATCACTTGCAGAACACTCAGGTGTACCTGTTTGGAATGGTTTAACAGACATGTATCACCCAACACAGGCTCTTGCTGACTATTTAACGATTAAGGAACAAAAGGATAGCTTGAAAGGATTAACAGTCGTTTATGTTGGAGATGGAAGAAACAATGTAGCAAATAGCTTGCTTATCGTAGGTAGTAAGCTAGGTGTGGATGTACGTATTGCTGCTCCAAAATCACTGTTCCCTAATGAAGAAATTACAGCATCTGCAATGCAGTTTGCAGATGACAGCGGTGCTGAAATTATGATAACAGACAATGTTGATAATGCTGTACAGGGTGCTGATGTTTTATATACAGATGTTTGGGTGTCGATGGGAGAAGAAGATAAATTTGCAGAAAGAATCGAACTATTAAAACCATATCAAGTTAACATGGAAATGATTAAGAAAACTGGGAAAGAGGATGTCATATTTCTACATTGTCTTCCTGCATTTCATGATACAAACACGATAGTGGGAAAAGATATTTATGAAAAATATGGTCTAGAAGCAATGGAAGTTACCAATGAAGTCTTCCAAAGTCGGCACTCTTTCGTATTTGACCAAGCAGAAAATCGAATGCATACAATTAAAGCTATTATGGCAGCTACAATTTCTTAATGAGTTTTACTATGATGAAAGGAGTGTTTCGTCATGCAAAAATCTACAAAAACCAAATTTAAAATGCCCAGTGCATTTACTATTCTGTTTTTCATAATTATAGCGGTTGCTGCTTTGACATGGGTTGTTCCTGCCGGTCAATATGATTATGTAGACCCAGAGGCATCCAAATTAGAGCCAATTCCAGGAACTTATACTTCAGCAGAACAAACGCCACAAGGAATATGGGAAGTGCTCTATGCACCAATCAAAGGTTTTTTTGATGCTCAAGATATTGCATTATTTGTGCTAGTCATTGGGGGATTTCTAGGGGTTGTGATGAAAACCGGTGCTGTCGAAGCTGGTATTGGCAATGTGGTCCGTAAGTTAAAGGGTAGAGAATATATTATGATTCCGATATTAATGACACTTTTTGCACTTGGTGGAACGACTTACGGCATGGCTGAGGAAACGATTGCTTTTTACCCACTTGTTATTCCCATCATCATTGCTGCAGGTTATGATGCTTTAACCGCTGTATTAATCATTGCCGTAGGGGCAGGTATTGGGGTGCTAGGATCTACAGTCAATCCTTTTGCAACTGGGATCGCTTCTGGTTTTGCAGGAATTTCCATAGGAGAAGGTTTATTACTTCGTGTGATTATACTAGTCGTCGGGTTAATAATTGGGATTCTGTTCGTTATGAACTATGCAAAAAAGGTGAAAGAAGATCCTGCTAAATCATTAGTAGCTCATTTGCATCAAGCACATAAAGACTCTTTTTTAAAAGGAAAAGATGAAATAGAGGTTGTAGAGTTAACGAAGCGTAGAAAAGCGGTATTATGGGTATTCGGACTTACCTTTGTCATTATGGTTCTTGGAGTGATTCCATGGGCATGGAAGTTCAATATTACAATTTTTGATGACTTCAATAATATGATTTTAGGCATACCTGTCGTTGGTAATTTATTAGGTAGTATGATCCCGCTTGGAGACTGGTGGTTTGGTGAGTTAACGCTATTGTTCCTCGTATCAGCACTCATTATTGGCTTTATATATAAGATGGGAGAAGAAGAATTCACATCTACATTTGTTGAGGGTACAAAGGATTTATTAGCAGTAGCACTCATCATTGGTGTATCAAGAGGTATTACTGTAGTAATGAATGATGGAGGAATGACTGCATCCGTGCTGCATTGGGGAGAAGAAATGTTAGCAGACTTAGGTCCCACAGCATTTGCTAATTTAGCTTTTCTTTTCTACTTACCTCTATCATTCTTAGTGCCATCAACATCTGGACTAGCAACCTTGTCTATGCCTATTATGGCTCCACTAGCAGACTTCGCGGGAGTAAATAGAGATATTGTCATAACGGCTTTCCAATCTGCTTCAGGTGTTATCAATCTTATTACACCAACATCAGCAGTAATTATGGGGGCTTTAGCAATCGCAAAAGTACCTTACGAAATTTATTTTAAATATATGTGGAAAATGCTCTTCGCCCTTTCAATTATGATCATGATATTTTTAAGTATAGCGGTACTCATATAAACAACTGGATTGTCTCACATTAACTACTGTTGAATGAGGTGATTTATTATGAAGAACCAAAAAGTCGTTGTTTCATTAGGTGGGAACGCAATTCAATCAGGAAATAAAGCGAGTGATAAAGAGCAGCGACAAGCTTGTTATCATACCGCACAACAATTAGTTCATTTATTTCATAACGATTACGAAGTCGTCATCACACATGGAAATGGGCCACAAGTGGGCAACATTATGTTACAACAACAATTAAACGAAAATGAACAACTACCAGCAATGCCATTAGACACTTGTGGAGCAATGAGTCAGGGCATGATTGGCTATTGGATGCAAAATGCATTATTAGATGTTTTTAAACAAGAGGATATTGAGAAAGATGTATCCACAATTATTACTCAAGTATTAGTAGACACAAACGATCAAGCATTTACACATCTAACTAAACCGATCGGACCATTTTATAATGAACAAGAAGCAAATATACTGAAAAATACAAAAGGGTATATTGTTAAAGAAGATGCTGGGAGGGGCTTTAGAAGAGTCGTTGCATCACCAAAACCACTTGATATTGTAGAAAAAAATGTAATTGAAACTTTAGTTGAGAAGAAATATGTCGTCATAGCTGGTGGTGGTGGCGGTATACCTGTCATTAATAAAAACGGCATATTAGTTGGAGTAGAAGCTGTCATTGACAAAGACTTTGTTTCAGAAAAGATAGCAGAACTAATTGATGCAGATATCCTATTAATTCTTACTACAGTTGACCATGTTTCAATTAATTACAATACACAAAACCAAATAGACCTTCACCATCTAACTGTCGAAGAAGCACATCAATATATTGAACAAGGACAGTTTGCAGAAGGGTCTATGCTGCCAAAAGTACAAGCAGCGTTGCAATTTGTTAATTCAAAACCAGGAAGAAAGGCGATCATCACCTCCCTTGATCATGTTGTAGAAGCATTCGAAGGTAATATAGGTACTCAAATTACACAAGCAGAAAAAAAAGCTATGTTTTGTTAAAGTCTTTTTCGCCTAAATTGTTATTATTAGAACTAACAAAAACACGTGACATCTTATCATCTAACACTTTTTGAAGCTGAATTGTCTCGATACGACAGTTCAGCTTTTTAGTACTTTTTAAAAAGTGATCATTGATGAAGTCATTCCGCATTTGGCGGTTTTAGCAATCAAGTATCAAATTCGAGAAAGGCACTCAAAATTTTATATTCATAGACATTTATTACATAATAGCAGATAAAAAATAGCCAGGGTCGTTTATAATAAAATGTTTATGATATATTGTTAATCTATTTTCCTTCTTTAAATCATTGAGTACATGACTGACTGTTTCTCTAGAAGTAGCTGAAAATTTGGCTACTTCCACAGTTGTCATTGGACATGGAATGTGAATGGTGTTATTTTTCGCCTCTCCTAGATCCTCTGCTAAATAACCAATAAATTGAGTTACCCTATTCTTTGCATGTGAGTCAGTAACTGTTTGAAGCCTATGTTCAAGCATCTCTACCTTTTTAGTTAAGCATTTCACTATATGTAGTAAAATATGCTTGTCTTTTTTAATGATCTCTTCAATAAAAATAGTAGGAATATATAATACTTCAAGATCTGTAAAAGCTTCAGCAGAATATTTATAAAAATCATCAACAAAAATACCTATATAAGGGAAAAATGATGTAGGCTTTAAAAAAGAATTAAATCGAGTTGTCCCATTCATATTCACCTTTTCAGTCTTTACGTAGCCACTTAATATTGAATACATCTTCTCTCTAGGATCTCCTTCAATAAAAAGCATTTGTCCCTTCTTGTAGTTCCTGTAGTATAGGTTCTTTTCAATTTCTTTAACTTCTCTTAGGGATAAACTTGATAACACTTCTAATTTTTTTATTACCTCAGTCAAATTGATTGTGGTTAACACAATATCCCCCCCCAAAGTTCTTAAACAATATTAGTACTAGTTAAGAGTTATCCTTTATTACAATCATAGCTAATTTTTATTACTGTGTGTAACACAAACAACATAACTCATATAATTGTAAAATATACTATATAATTAATTTTATAGTTAATTTTCATCAACGAATTTTTCAAAAATGTTACTATTTTGTGGAGGTGGATATAATGGATGAAAAAATCGCGATTGTAACAGGAGCTAACTCAGGAATGGGGTTGGCAACAACCGTTGAAATTGCCAAAACTGGGGCTACAGTTATCATGCTCTGTAGAAATAAAGAACGTGGTAACAAAGCTTTACAGGAAGCGATTGAACAAAGCAAATCAAACAAAATCGATTTAATGCTCTGTGATTTAGGATCCTTTGAAAGTATTCGTTCATTCGTCAAACAATTTAAAGAAAAATATAATGCTTTACATATATTAGTGAATAACGCTGGGGTTATCTCTTTAAAAAGGCAAGAAACAGTAGATGGTTATGAGGCACAAATAGGTGTTAACCATCTTGGACATTTTCTGTTAACTAACTTATTGCTAGATGTTATGAAAAACTCTAAGGAAGCTCGAATTGTTAATGTATCTTCTGGTGCTCATAAAATAGGAAAAATTCATTTTAACGATATTAACCTAACAAAAAGATATAGGACTTTTAAAAGCTATTCACAATCTAAACTAGCAAATATTTTATTCACTAAAGTGCTAGCTGAAAGATTAACAGAATCCTCTATTACAGTAAACGCTCTCCATCCTGGGGCAGTAGCTACAAATATTGGTGTAGACCGCAATACTGGTTTCGGTAAGACAATCGTTGGATTGTTGAAATACTTCTTCCTGACACCAGCCGAAGGGGCAGCTACTGCTATTTACCTTGCCACAAGCCCTGAAGTTAACGGTATAACTGGAGAATATTTTTATAAAAAAAAGATTGCTTCTATTTCAAAACGAGCTCAGGATAACGAAGCTGCGCATAGGTTATGGAACTGGAGTGAAGCTGCAGTAGAATTAACAAAGGATTCTTTATAAATAGGCTCTTTACGTAAACTTTGTTAGATAAAAAAGTCGCTTTACTCAACATTCATCGTTTTATAGAAGAAAAGATGCCATGACATTTAGTGTGTTTATGTTTTCATACGAAGAACAACATTCTATACAAACAGCCTTAAAAAAGATAGCTAGGTACTTATAATATTACACCTTCCTATAAATAATTCTCTATCGTCACTTCCATACTATTAATAGCATTATGACGAAGGAGGATTTCCATATGAACCAAAGTAAAATACCTGCACAGCATCAAAATCAACAACCTGGTCTGGAATACATGATGGACCCAAAACCAGTTTCAGCTCTGTCTTCCTATAAGGCGAGTGGTAAACTAAAAGATAAAGTTGCAATTATCAGTGGTGGGGACAGCGGTATAGGAAAGTCAGTCGCTATACATTATGCAAAAGAAGGATCACATATTGTTATCATTTATTTGAATGAACATGAAGATGCGACTGAAACAAAAGAACTTGTTGAACAAGAAGGTAGCAAATGTCTGTTAATTGATGGTGATATTGGTGACGAATCTTTTTGTATGCAAGCGATAAAACAAACCATAGAGCTTTTTGGAAAGATTGATATCATTGTAAATAACGCTGCTGAACAGCACCCACAAAGTGGGTTACTTAATATTACGTCAGCACAACTAGAACGAACGTTTAAAACAAATATTTTCTCCTTCTTTTATCTTACAAAGTTTGCATTACCCTATTTACAGCAAGGAAGTGCCATTATTAATACTACTTCTATTACAGCTTATGAAGGAAATGAACAGCTCATCGATTATTCAGCTACAAAAGGTGCAATTGTAGCCTTTACAAGGTCATTAGCAAAATCAGTAGTAGGAAAAGGCATTCGTGTTAATGGTGTGGCGCCTGGCCCGATTTGGACCCCTTTGATCCCTTCCACCTTTTCAAGCGGAAAGGTAGCAACATTTGGGAATAATACGCCAATGAAACGCCCTGGGCAGCCATGTGAGGTTGCCCCAGCATATGTATATTTAGCTAGTGATGATTCATCATATATGACTGGTCAAATACTACATATAAACGGTGGAAAAATAGTTAATGGGTAAAAAGAAAAGCTGGATTGCATATACTGGAAGCTTAATACATGAAGGTGGTGTTTCTCCCTTCGAATCAAGACTACATCACACTAAGCTGAACATCTAGAATTGTATAAGCTCCTTGGTCACCCTGGAAAAAGCGCTGAAACTAATTAGGATCTTAGTTAAAGAGGTAGAATTTTAAAAAAGATGATGTTGAAAAAGCCGAGTCCCTCTGGAATTCGGCTTTTTGATTAATAACAAGCATTTCTATAAAGGTTACTAAAAATGTTGCTCAAAACATAAAGAAAGACGTGTTTAGTATCATTACTGAACAGCGTCATTTCATGAATAATATTTTCTACTAGTTCAATGGTAAGCTAAGCCTACCTCTTCGAATTATCAACTTATTAATCATTGTGTCATATAATAATGATTAATTTGTAATACATACTTTTCCCTAAACACTATGTGATAGGTTGCTATTCGTTATGTTTCTTTAATAAGGACAATGTATAATTGTAATTTTATGTTAAAATAATGGTAGGGATTGTGAAGGGCTGTTCTAAAGTTTAAGACTTTGGAGTGATAAGGTTGGTGAAAAACTATTAAAAAGATTTTACTCCCAGTGATTTATGTAAGTGAATGGGTATTATTTTTGTATATACTAATTTTTGTCTTTATGTTCAATATGATATATTACGCTAATATAATTTTGATTGATATGCATTGGGAAGAGCCTATTTTATTGCCATTTATGAAATCATTAATCTTTGTATTAGTAGTAGGCATAGTTAGCTTTATATATATCAAATATCTAATAGGTAGTGCGTTATACATAAAAATTAAAGGAGTTATTTGGGGGTTATTATTCAGTTCGAATCTTCTAAGTTGTCTTCTTTGGTTTAGTTTAAGCTTTGGCTTTAATTTGTCTTATCATGAACGGATTTTACTAATAATAGCTATGTTAGTAAGTGCAATATTAACAATTCAAATTGTCTTTAAATATCGAAAAACTACAGTGACATAGTCCACTTAAAGTAGGTTGTTATACTCCCCTTCACTTATCAGATCTCACGCTCTTGATTCAGGTGGGGGTATTCTGACCGTAAAATGATACAATCTCTCTTAGCTAGTAAAATGTAATACACTTGTATAGAGGAAAATCGTAAATTTTTTTCGCGAAAGGCCGAGGAAGAGGCGAGAAAAAGACCATTCATAGGATCATTTTTTTATAGCGAGATTCATAGACATATTACAAGATCAATTGAGAAAATTAAAAAGGAAGAACCTGTGCAAACAAGAAGAACTGAGTGCTGATCAAAATAACCCAACTTTTCTTTAATTTATTACAATGGGTTTTCTAAGGGTGGTCACTTCTTAGAGAATCGTCTATTGTGTGAGACCGTGAGTTCTAAAGACACTTGCGGTCTTTCTTATTTTATGCAGATATTACTTTTCTATATCATAAATGTTTGGAAACGCACAATTCCACCACATGGTAACTTGTAAGATGTTACGATAGATATTGAATAATTACTTCAATTACAAACTATTCGTCGTTATTAGACAGATTAAGCAGTTTTTTGATTGATAAAGGAATAAAAGGGGTAAATGAATTGTGAAGATTTTATATGAGTTAATTATGATAAGCTTAGTAATTTTAATCATACTTACTTTTTGGGTAGAAAATTCTTTTAATCCCATTATAAGTTGGATAGTTTGGGTTGTGTTTTTCTTAGATTTCATAGGCAGATTAATTTTTGTAAAAAATAAATGGGAATTCATAAAAAATAATCCATTACTCATTGTTGCAATTATTCCATTTGATCAATTTTTTCAATTAGCCCGTCTTGTAAGAATCATTTATTTATTTAGGATTAAGACCATTACCAAATATTATGTACAGCCATTAGTTCAGCGGATATCTAATTTATCAAAATTACTAATTATCTTAGCCTTATTGATAATATTTTCTGTTGAAGCACTGCTATTATGGCAACTAGAGAACAATATTATATCTTTTTGGCATTCTTTTTATTTTGTGATAGGACAATTGATGTTTTTTGGACGAGATATATACGAGGTAAGTCATACTGTTAGTTATATATGTGTAACTTTTAATTCAATAGTCGGAGTTGTAATTCACGGGTTGGTGATTCAATGGCTTTTTAATAAAATCGAACCCTTTTATTTGAAATTTACTAGGACCAAGCGCAAAGGTGAATGATTTAGCAAAACTACTCGTCTCTAACGTTCGAAGTGGCTTTTCGGAAATTTTCAATCTACAAATAGGGATTAAATTGTATAAGACAATACTCATAATGAAAAACGCTTGAATTAATATTCAAGCGTTTTTTATGTCATCATATATACGATTATTACGTTGCCGTTTAATACACGTTTATATTTATTTCACCAGGTTATCTGAACCGCTTAGAGAAAACCTCTGAGCATGCCAGTACATTAATGAAATAATTATTGCTTGTAAGCTTATTTTTAATTCAGCTCTGATAACCCTTAAAGGCCTCTATATGCTAATACAATTGTTAACAAGAAAAACAATACAGACAAAATAATCGTTAAGTTTTGTAAAACAGCATCTAATCCTCTTGCCTTTTGCTTTCCGAAAAGCTGCTCAGCTCCACCAGAAATGGCACCTGATAATCCTGCGCTTTTCCCTGATTGTAAAACAACTACCGTAATAAGAGCTAAGCAATCTATCACTAATAATGTCACAAGAAATGTGTTCATATGATACACCTCCAGAAAATCGTACTATTCACTTATTATAATTTAGCATATCTTAAAACTACAGACAAGTCCTTTTCAGGTAGTGGCAGTATTTCAAGCACTACCGAAACAGATTATTTGTACTATTTGTTATTCCAGCTTTACCTATATTTATTTATATGAGGAGATATTTAATGATCTTTCGCTGCCACCCAGTGTCTCTTGCACTATGGCATTCATAGTATTCGAGTAGAGTTACCTTAGCATTGAAACTAATTTTTCCCCGATGGCCTCGTCATTTGCTATTAGAGAAACATGACGTGATATATTAAAATCTTGAATTTCGATAGCTTTAACATTCTCTGAACTATTTTGTATAAATATTTCTGGAAGAATGGACATACCAAGGTTTGCTTCAACAAAACCTAATATACTTTGACCAAATTCAATTTCTGAGGCAACCTTTAAAGTAGAGCCCTTTGACGTAAATTCTTTGTCAACGAGCATTCTAGCATCGCAAGTAGGGGGAAGTACAACAAATGATTCATCCTTTATTTCATGAAAGGAAATAGAAGTTTGATTAGTATAAATCGGATGATTGGCATTTATAAATAAGAAAAAGCGTTCTGAAAATAAAAACTTAGAGTAATAAGAATGTTTGATTTCTCGATCATCAAATAATGCAACGTCTATTAGCCCCTGCTCTAGTCCAGATAATAATTCCAAAAAGCTATGAGAAATTTTCACTCTGAATTGATCATTGAACTTATGCTTAGCAAATTTATATGGAAGATAAGACGTTGCTATACTCGGCCAAGATCCTATTGTAATATCACCTATTCCTTGACTAAGATTAATTTCTTTACGTACAGAATTGACTTCCTTTAAGATATTTTTACTGCTTTTTAATAATATTTCACCAGCTTGAGTTAATCGAACACCCGTAGAAGAGCGAATAAATAAACTAGCGCCTAAATCTATCTCAAGGTTTCTTATTTGTTTACTTAAAGCAGGTTGACTCATGTGTAATAATTCACTCGATTTAGTCAAACTTTTCGTTTCTGCAGTTATTTGAAATGCTTCTAACCATTCAATTTTCATGTATTTCACCTTTATAACTTTCTGTTATTCCCATCTAACATAATGGAAGTACATAATCTTATATATTGATGATAACCTATAGAAGTAACGAAGACAATTTTCCAATAAGAACAATACTACATCAATAATTATTTTAATTAGGAGGTATATACATTGGCAAATATATTAATGGTTATATCAAATGGAATAGCAGTAAAATCATATCGAACAGGTTATTGGTCTGAGGAATTTCATGTTCCATTAAATGTATTAGAAGCAGAGGGTCATACTGTGTCAATTGCTTCACCAAAAGGCGGAGATGGGATGGTTGATCAGTTTTCTTTAAATGATGAAACAGACCCAGACGGGAAATCAAGAGAGTTTGAAAAGCTTGGGCGTTGGAAGGATACGCTACGTTTAGCTGACTTACAAGGAAAAGATTACGATGTCATATTATTTGTCGGAGGACATGGACCTATGTTCGATGTTTCCTACGATCCACATGCTCATCGTTTAATAAATGAAATTTATGATAATAAAGGCATCGTTGCAGCAGAGTGTCATGCACCTTCTGTGCTAGCTTTCACTTATAGAGAAGACGGTAAATCAATCATCGATGGAAAAAAGGTTACTGCTTTTCCAGATGCCTATGAACCAAAGGAAGTAATAGAGTTTCTACCATATAGTGTAGAGCAAGAGCTGGCGAAAGTAGGCACATATGTCGACAAATTAGACCAGCCAGCATTAGCGATTTGGGCAGATGATCAAATTATTACGAGCCGTGACCCTGCATCATCGGAAAGTATCGCTCAAGAAATTGTAAAAGCATTAAAGAAAGATTAATTATATTAACAGCTGGCACATGAAGAATTTCAATTTGTGTTTCAGCTGTTTTCTTTTCTGAAGATTTGACTACGGAAATATGCAAGTCTGTTCGAAAGGTAAACTTATTTAAGTATACTATCACACTTAGTAACAGACTAAGTTAAACAAATAAAAGGGTGGGACAGATGTTTATTAAGCAAAATTTTATAAACGGTCAATGGATAGCATCAGAAGATGTTATTGCTATCAAAAACCCGGCAACGAAAGCAATAATAGGAGAAGTTTCAAATGGCGGGCATACAGAAGCAGTTTTAGCTATTGAAGCAGCATCAAAAGCCTTTGCTTTATGGTCAAAAAAGACTGCAAGGTATAGAAGTCAACTTCTTTATCGATGGTATCAATTAATTAAAGAGAATCAAGATGAACTAGCTCGGATCATAACGATTGAGCAAGGAAAACCATTAAAGGAAGCTTTAGCAGAGATCGAATATGCAAATGAGTATGTGTTATGGTATGCAGAGGAAGCGAAACGAAATTATGGTAATACGATTCCAGCTTCTACAACTAATAAACATATTATAGTAAAAAAAGAGCCAGTAGGAGTAGTTGCTGCTATTACACCTTGGAATTTCCCTGCTGCAATGATTACTAGGAAACTTGCCCCAGCATTAGCAGCTGGATGTACCGTCGTTGTAAAGCCTTCAGAAGAAACGCCTTTTACCGCTTTAAAGTTAATACAATTAGCAGAAAAAGCTAATTTCCCTAGAGGCGTAATAAATATCGTAACAGGTAATGCTAAACAAATTGGCGATGCTTGGTTACGAGATAAGCGGGTTAGAAAATTAAGTTTTACTGGATCAACACCTGTAGGAAAACTTCTAATGAAAGAAGCAGCTGATTCTGTAAAAAAATTATCTCTCGAACTAGGGGGACATGCACCATTCATTGTCACAGCACAGGCAGACATCGATAGAGCTGTTGAAGGAGCCATTCAATCTAAATTCCGCAATGCAGGTCAAGTGTGTGTTGCATCTAACCGTTTCTATATTCATGAAGATGTGATAGAAAGCTTTACAGCTAGATTAGTAGAACGCACTTCTCGTTTAACCATGGGAAATGGGTTGAACAATAACATTGATATAGGACCCCTCATTAATGAGAATGCTATAACAAAAGTTATGTATCATATTGAAGATGCTGTAGAGAAAGGTGCGTCTATTTTAACAGGGGGGAAAAAGATCTCGGAAGAAAAAGGTCATTATTTTCAGCCTACTGTCATTGGAAATGTGACAGATGATATGGTCTGTATGCAGGATGAAACGTTTGGACCGTTAGCCCCCATTACCTCCTTTAAAACGATTGATGAAGTAGTGAACAGGGCAAATAGCAGTCAATATGGTCTTGCTGCATATGTATTCACAACTAGTTTAGATGAAGCTACATTTTTCATGAACAATTTAGAGTATGGAGTAATAGGTGTAAATGATGGACTCCCATCAGCTGCGCAAGCTCCTTTTGGCGGTTATAAAGAAAGTGGATTAGGTAGAGAAGGCGGGTACTTTGGAATAGAAGAATATTTAGAGCAGAAGTATATCTCTGTAGACTCCTTTACGCAATAAGCCGTGATTCAAAATACAAAGCTATGGGTATAGAAGCAAAAAATTGCATATCAAACTAAGAAGACCCCACATTACGTGAGGTCTTCAATAATCTTCAATAATGTTATTTCTTTAAGTTATAGAATGATGCTAAACCATCAAAGCGTGCAGTTTCTTGTAATTGATCTTCGATGCGTAACAATTGATTATACTTCGCAACACGATCTGTACGTGATGGTGCACCCGTTTTGATTTGTCCTGCATTTGTTGCAACAGCGATATCAGCAATCGTGCTATCTTCAGTTTCACCTGAACGGTGAGAAATTACAGCTGTATAGCCCGCACGTTTTGCCATTTCAATTGCATCAAATGTTTCAGTTAAGGTACCAATTTGGTTCACTTTAATCAGGATTGAATTACTAATTCCTTTTTCAATTCCTTCTTCAAGTTTTTTCGTATTTGTTACAAATAAATCGTCACCTACTAATTGAACTTTGTGTCCGATACGTTCTGTTAGTAGCTTATGGCCTTCCCAGTCATTTTCATCTAAGCCATCTTCAATTGAGATGATAGGATACTTTTCAACAAGCTCCTCATAGAATGAAACCATTTCTTCAGACGTTTTCACAACGCCTTCACCTTCTAAATGGTATTTGCCATCATCTTTGTTGTATAACTCAGATGAAGCTACATCCATTGCTAACATAATTTGTTCGCCTGGTTTATAGCCTGCTTTTTCAATAGCTTCAATAATTGTTTGTAACGCTTCTTCATTTGAGCTTAGGTTTGGTGCAAATCCACCTTCATCACCTACAGCTGTATTGTAGCCTTTTGCTTTAAGAACAGATTTTAGACTATGGAATATTTCTGCGCCCATACGAAGTGCTTCCTTGAAGTTTTGTGCACCTACAGGCATAACCATGAATTCTTGAACATCTACATTATTATCTGCATGCTCTCCACCATTTACGATATTCATCATAGGAACAGGTAATGTTTTTGCGTTAACTCCACCTAGATATTGGTATAGTGGAACTTCTAAGAAATCAGCCGCAGCACGTGCAACTGCCATTGATACACCTAAGATAGCATTTGCACCTAAATTACCTTTGTTTTCTGTGCCATCTAATGCCATTAACGCTTTGTCAATTGCTACTTGATCAGTAACATCAAAGCCTACCATTTTTGGAGCGATGATTTCATTCACATTATTTACCGCTTGGATAACTCCTTTACCTAAATAACGATCTTTATCCCCATCACGTAATTCCACCGCTTCATATTCTCCAGTAGATGCACCACTTGGTACTAATGCACGTCCAAATGCACCAGATTCAGTATATACTTCTACTTCAACTGTTGGATTTCCACGAGAATCTAATACTTCACGACCATAAACGTCTACAATGATTGACATAATTATCTCTCCTTATTCGTTAATTAATGATTTTCCAGTCATTTCACTTGGTTGCTTTACATTTAATAATTGTAGCATTGTAGGTGCTAAATCACCTAATTTACCACCATCTCTTAACTCAATTCCGTGTTTTGTTAGGATCACAGGAACTGGGTTTGTCGTATGTGCTGTCATTGGCTTTCCTTCTAAAGTTACCACTTCATCAGAATTGCCATGGTCAGCGGTAATAATAGCTGTTCCACCTTTGGCTTCAATTGCATCTATTATTTTTCCTAAACATTCATCCACTGCTTCTATCGCCTTAATGGTTGGTTCTAGCATTCCGGAATGCCCAACCATATCAGGATTGGCATAGTTTAGAATAATTGCATCGTGCTTATCTGCGTCAATTTCCTTTAATAACGCATCAGTCACTTCATAGGCACTCATTTCTGGCTTTAAATCATACGTTGCTACCTTAGGTGAATCAATTAAAATCCGCTCTTCACCAGGGAATTCTTCTTCACGACCACCGCTCATAAAGAAGGTGACATGCGGATACTTTTCAGTTTCTGCAATCCTTAATTGCTTTAAGCCATTTTGTGATAGGACTTCACCAATTGTATTGTCTAAATTTACTGGTTTAAAGGCTACGTATCCTTTTACCGTTTCACTAAAATGTGTTAGACAAACAAAATGTAAGTTTTTCGGATGCTTTGGTCCTCTGTCAAACGAACGAAAATCTTCATTCGTGAAAGTATTTGAAATTTGTATTGCTCTGTCTGGCCTGAAATTATAGAAGATTACCGCATCATCATCTTGGATGGTTGCTACTGGTGAGCCATCATCTTTGACAATAACTGAAGGTAACACGAATTCATCATAAATGCCGTTCGCATAAGAATCGTCTACACATTCAATCGCACTTTGATACGTCGGTCCCTCACCATAAACCATGGAGCGATAAGATTTTTCAACACGGTCCCATCGTTTGTCTCTGTCCATTGAATAATAACGTCCAGAAATTGTAGCAATTTCTCCTACACCAATCTCAGCAATTTTTTCATTAAGACTATGAATGTAGGTTTTCGCTGTTTGTGGACCAACATCGCGTCCATCTAGGAAACCATGAACATAAACCTTTTCTACACCTTCATTTGCAGCTAGCTTTAACAACGCGTACAAATGTTGTATATGGCTATGAACACCCCCATCAGATAATAAGCCAAAAATATGGAGGTTTGAACCTTTTTTCTTCGCATGATCCATCGCATGTAAGAAAGTATCGTTACTCTCAAATTCACCTTCGCGAATGGCTACGTTGACACGTGTTAAGCTTTGGTAAACAATTCGACCAGCACCAATATTTAAATGTCCAACTTCTGAGTTACCCATTTGACCTTCTGGAAGTCCTACTGCTTCCCCACTTGCTGTTAATGTTGCATGAGGATAGCTACTCCAATATCGATCAAAATTAGGCTTCTTTGCATGGGCTACAGCATTCCCTTTCGTTTCATCACGAAATGCAAAGCCATCTAAAATAATTAGTGCTACTGGTTTTTTACTCATGATTTGCTGCCCCCAAGAGCTGTAGGAAAGACTTTGGATCTAGACTTGCTCCACCGACGAGTGCACCGTCAATATGAGGTTGTGCCATATACTCGTTAATGTTCTCAGGCTTTACACTTCCACCATATTGAATACGTGTTGCATCTGCCACCTCTTGAGAAAATTGCTCAGCAATAACTGAACGAATATGTTCACAAACTGCATTAGCATCTGCAGATGTAGATGACTTACCAGTACCGATTGCCCAAATTGGTTCATATGCTATAACAGTTTGTTTTGCTTGTTCAGATGTTAAACCATCCAACGCTTTTCTCACTTGATCAGCTACAAGATCATTAGTTTGACCAGCTTCACGTTGCTCTAATGTTTCACCACAGCAAACAATAGGAGTAAGTTGATGATCAAAAGCTGCTTTTGTTTTTTTGTTTACAGTTTCGTCAGTTTCAGCAAACATCTCTCTACGTTCAGAATGTCCAATAATAACATAGCTTACTCGCAAATCTTCAAGTGCAACTGGGCTAATTTCTCCAGTAAAAGCACCACTGTTTTCGAAGTGCATATTTTGTGCACCAATTTTCAAATCAGTATTTGTAGTACTTGCCACTAACTTTTCTAAGAATAATGCTGGAGCACAAACGACTGAGTCAACTTTGCTAGGAGCAGGTACAAGACCTTTCACTTCATCTACAAAGCTTACTGCTTCTGAAAGTACTTTATTCATTTTCCAGTTCCCAGCGATGATTGGTTTACGCATCGTACAACATTCCTTTCTTTCTAGAGGATGTTCAAGAAGTTTCATTCGTTCTTGAACAAGCATTTATTGGGAAATTACTATAAGGTCGTGTTCAAAAAGAATGGACAACTGAGTAATTCGACCGTCATTTATCCCTTACCTTTTAAACAACTTCTTTATTTATTTATCTTGTAATGCTACAACACCTGGTAAAGCCTTACCTTCCATAAATTCAAGTGAAGCTCCACCACCTGTCGAAATATGACTCATCTTATCAGCTAAATCAAATTTCTCGACCGCTGCAGCTGAATCTCCACCACCGATGACAGAATACGTTTCATTTGCATCAGCAAGTGCTTCTGCAACTGCCTTAGTTCCATTAGCAAAAGAGTCCAATTCAAAAACACCCATCGGTCCATTCCAAATAACAAGCTTAGATTTCGCAATCACATCTCGATAAATTTCTCTTGTTTTTGGACCAATATCTAAACCTTCCCAATCACTCGGGATGTTTTCGATACTTACATGTTTTATGTTAGCCTCATTTGAAAAATCGTCTGCAACAACCGTATCAACAGGCATATAAAAGTTCACACCTTTTGCTTTTGCCTTATCAATAAATGATTTTGCTAGATCAATTTTATCTTCTTCTAGTAAGGATTTACCAACATCATGTCCTAAAGCTTTGATAAATGTGTACGCTAATCCTCCACCGATAATGAGATTATCAACATTATCAAGAAGGTTATCAATTACACCAATTTTATCTTTTACTTTTGCTCCTCCAATAACTGCTGTAAATGGGCGCTCAGGATTAGATAAAGCTTTGCCTAGCACTTCAAGCTCTTTTTCCATTAAAAATCCTGATACTGCAGGTAAATGTTCTGCTATACCAGCTGTTGTTGCATGCGCGCGATGTGCAGCACCAAAAGCATCATTTACATATATGTCAGCAAGCTCTGCGAAAGTTTTTGCTAATTCAGGATCATTTTTTTCTTCTCCTGAATAGAAACGAACGTTTTCAAGTAAAAGTACATCACCTTCTGATAAACTAGCAATTGCATTGTTTACTTCTTCACCGTATGCAACATTAGTCTTAACTACTTGTTTCCCAAGATGCTCACTTAAACGTTCTGCAACCGCAGTTAAGCGTAGTTCTTCCACAACGTTTCCTTTAGGACGTCCAAGATGACTTGCTAAAATTACTTTTGCGCCTTGCTCCATCAAATATTGAATTGTTGGAAGTGCTGCACGAATACGAGTGTCATCAGTGACAACTCCATCTTTCATAGGCACATTAAAATCGACACGACAAAAAACTCGCTTTCCTTTTACATCAACATCTTTTACAGTCTTTTTGTTCATTTGCAAAAGGCCTCCATTTCTGATGATTCTTCATAATCATTACTAAATCATGATAAGCGAAGTATTTATATCAAATTCTCTTTTCTTAAGTAAAGGGAGGGGGAATACTTCCCCTCTCCCCTATTGCAATGTATTTATGTTATCTTACAAGCCTTTTGCAACCATGTAGTCAATTAAATCAACAACACGATTAGAATATCCACTTTCATTGTCATACCAAGATACAACTTTCACAAGATTTCCTTCCATAACCATTGTTGAAAGTGAATCAATTGTAGATGAAGCAGGGTCACCGTTGTAATCGCCAGATACTAATGGCTCTTCACTGTAGTTTAAGATTCCTTTTAGGTCGCCTTCAGAAGCTTGTTTGAAAGCAGCGTTAATTTCTTCAGCAGTAACTTCTTTGTCAACCTCAGCAACTAAGTCAACTAAAGAAACGTTTGGAGTTGGTACGCGCATAGCCATACCATTTAATTTTCCTTTTAATTCAGGTAATACTAATGAAACAGCTTTTGCAGCACCAGTAGTCGTTGGAATAATATTTTCAGCAGCTGCACGAGCACGTCTGTAATCTTTATGTGGTAAATCTAAGATTTGTTGGTCATTTGTATATGAGTGAACAGTCGTCATCATACCACGACGGATACCAAAGTTATCATTTAATACTTTAGCGAATGGTGCAAGACAGTTTGTTGTACAAGATGCATTTGAAACTACGTGATGGTTTGCAGCATCATATTGATCTTCATTTACACCCATAACGATTGTAATATCTTCATCTGAAGCAGGAGCAGAAATAATTACTTTTTTAGCGCCAGCTTCAATATGTTTAGCAGCATCAACGCGCTTAGTGAAACGACCAGTTGACTCAACTACAACATCAACTCCAAGGTCTCCCCAACCAAGTTGTGCTGGATCACGTTCTGCTTTTACAAGGATTTCCTTACCGTCAACTACTAAATTGTTACCATTAACAGTTACATCAACATCTAATTTTCCATGAACCGAGTCATATTTTAAAAGGTGAGCAAGCATATTTGCATCTGTTAAATCATTAACAGCAACTACTTCAATATTAGGGTTTTTTAATGCAGCACGAAATACGATACGACCAATACGGCCAAATCCATTAATACCAACTTTTACAGTCATGATAATTTCCTCCTTAAGATAAAAAGCTTAAATATATTTAGGTAGGGATTAACCCTTAACTAACTCTTTTGCAGCACCTTCATCGGTAATTAGCAAGGCGTTACTAGTTTGTTTAAAATAGGCCTTAATTGCTTTAGCCTTTGAGCCACCACCAGCAATTGCTATTACTGATTTACTATGTTTTAGGTCTTCAAGTTGTAAGCCAATCGTTTGAGCTTTATATACGACTTCTCCATGCTTATTAAAGTAATATCCAAAAGCTTCTGCTACAGCATTAGCCAGTTCGATTTTCTTCATATCTTCATCAGAAGTTTTTCGGCGTATAGCCATAGTTTTAGCGTCTCCGATACCATGTATAACTATACTGGATGATTTTATAAGCGTGAGTACCTCTTTAATCGCTGGTTCCTCTATAATCGATTGGTAAGCTTCAGTACTAACTTGATCTGGAACATGAAGCAATTGATAGTTACCCATTGCTTTTTCAGCCATTTTTGCACATATCGTATTCGCTTGATTTTTTACATTCTCTCCTAAGCCACCTCGTGCAGGAACAAATAAGGTTTCCTTACTTTCGGTATTGGGAGTCATCATCTCTGCTACAGCAGCTAAAGTTGTACCTCCAGTTACCGCAACGATGCTGTTATCTTTCAGGCGTTTTTTAATACATGCAACACTCGCTCTGCCCATTTCTTTCTGAACCCAAGCTGATTGATCACTATCACCTGATACTACAATTACTTCGTGTAAGCCTAATTTTTTCTTAACCTTCTCTTCAAGTAGCTTTAGTCCAGAGATTTCCTTCATCATCTCCTCAAGCTGCCGAAGAACGTAGACACCATCTTTCGTAATTGTCATACCAGACGCTTGTACAGAAAGTAAATCTTGATCCTTTAAAAATTGTACTTCAGCACGTAAGACCCTTTCACTCATACCTAGGCTAAGTGATAAACTTCTTCTGCCTATAGGTTGCATTAACCTTACATATTGTAAAACTTGATAGCGCCTTTGCATAACCTCTAGAAGGTTAGGTAATAATTTTTGTTGAACTTCAATTAATGAACGCATTGCAGTTCTCCTTAAAATTGGTGAAATTACCATCCGGGACTTATTAAGTCCACCTATGACATATTATGTCCCGCATGTGGTAAAAAAAATCACCCCTGTTACAACTCTTATTCTAACAGGACTGACTACTATAATCAACCATTTAATCCTTGCTGTAAGCGCTTTTTTATTACATTTTTGTGAATAACTCCATACGCAATTTCTTCGTCGGCTATCTTAACTACAGGTATCATTAACTGATATTTCTCTAATAGCTGATCATCCTTGTAAATATCAATTAATTCAAGTTGAAAAGGAATTTCCTCTTGTAGTTCAACTAATACTTTTTGAGCTTTGTCACATAAAGGGCAGTTTTCCTTCGTATACATGATTACTGTTTTGCTCATATCTTTCATCCTTTCAAAACAAAAACGCCTTCTTCAATCATATCTTTTTCTTTTTGAAGAAGACAAGATACCTAATTGATCTCTATACTTTGCAATTGTTCTTCGTGACACAATAATTTTGAAATCTCTATTTAACAGATTAACTAGTTTTTGGTCAGACAAAGGGCTAGCTTTGTCTTCTTCGTTAATCATTTGCTGTATTAACTCTTTAACTCTTGTTGAGGAAGCATCTTCATTAGAAGAAGTATTTAGACTACTACTGAAAAACACCTTCATTTCAACTAAACCAAAAGGAGTCTGCACATATTTTCCTTTAACCGCTCTACTGACAGTAGATTCATGACATCCTACTACTTCTGCGACCTCTCTCATTGTAAGGGGTTTCAAAGATGATAACCCATTAACAAAAAAATCTGTCTGCCTCAATATGATTTGTTTTGTAACGCTTAATAAAGTCTGCTTTCTTTGTTCGAGGCTTTTCATAATCCATCCCCATTGTAAACCTTTTTCTCTTACAAAAGCACTCACTTTCTCATCGTCTACATTAGATAGGTCTTGCTCATATTGAACGTTAAATGATAGCTTTGGAAAATAATCTTCGTTAATAGAAGCTTCAAAATGTCCATTTTTCCGTTCAATAATTATATCAGGAATAATATAGGTTGTCTGTTCATGATGAAAAATATGCCCAGGACGAGGCTCTAACATTTGTATATGATCAAATATTTGTTGAATCTCCTTAGGCTTAACATTCAATATTTTCGCCAAAGCCTTCCACGATTTTTGTGTAAACAGTTCAAAGTAATCTTTAATAATAATTTCGGCTAGTTCGTTCCTATGCTGCTCCCTTTGTAGCTGTATAAGCAGGCACTCTTGGACATTCCTTGCCCCGACTCCAACTGGATCAAGGTTTTGAATAATTTCTACACATTTAGTTATATCCTGCTCAGTAACCCCAAAGCGATTAATGACATCTTGAGCCTCAAAATGAAGATAACCGTTATTATCTATATTTTCTATTAGATGATCAACAACATTTCTTTCTATATTACTTATTGGTAATAGTAATATTTGTGAACGAAGATGATCGAATAATTTTTCAGGCTCTCCTCCGATATTCTCCAACCAATTATGTTGCTTACTTTGAGAGGATGTGTTGGAAGTTTTTTTTCTAGGTATGTCAAATGGTGTACTTTCCTGTATCTCAACAAGAGGATTTTCTATAGCTATATCATGTAAAAAGGTAAGTAGTTCTTGAGAGGAATATTGAAGAAGCTCAATTGCTTGAGATAGTTCCTTAGTCATCGTAAGCTTTAACGTTTGTTCTTGAAATAACCCCGGTCTCATTTCCATGCTCTCCACCCCATATCTATTTTACAATATATGAGATAATAGGTGTATGGTAAAACAATGGAAGTTAGAAAAGCGCAGACGACTTGCTCAGCCTCGACAAGCGTTGGAGCTTAAAACTGTGAAGGCGCTTTTTGCCTTTATGGTTTTAAGCGAAACGACTCGAGAGGCTAGGAGGCGAAACTAGACATAGAAAAACGGAAGCACCTTGGTCATCCCCGACAAGCGCTGGAACCATTACACATAAAGGCGCTTTTTGCCTTTCGGTGTGATGGTGAAACGACTCGAGGGGCTAGGTGCTGGAGTTAGACAACTAGAAAAGTGGAGACGACTCAATTCCATCTAACATCCGCCCAAGTCCTGTAGGCTCCGTAGCAATGTCGGCATTCATGACTCACCTCGACAAACACCTTAGCTCTATCATTTGAAGGCGCTCTTCGCCTTCGAAGTTTCTTGAACAAAAAAAACCTTCTTTTGAAAAGAAGGTTTTTTCTCTTACGTAACGCCCTCGACAGGATTCGAACCCACCCTAAGAGAACCGGAATCTCTCGTGCTATCCACTACACTACGAGGGCATATACAGATTGCTTTCAATATTATATGTTAGATTGATGTACAATGCAAGCGGAATTCAGTAGTATTTAGGTATAGCAGGTATGGATTTAAAAAAACATGAATAAGATAGTATTGTTAGTACTTTTCGTTTGACCTTTATTGACCATAGGTGTATGATAAAAATTACATAAATATCTAAATAAAGTTTAAAAAGGAGGATAAATAAATTGAATCTTATTCCTACTGTTATCGAACAGACCAACCGTGGAGAAAGGGCATATGACATTTATTCACGATTATTAAAGGATCGTATTATTTTATTGGGGAGTGCAATTGATGATAATGTAGCAAATTCAATTGTAGCACAATTATTATTTCTAACAGCAGAAGATTCTGATAAAGATATTTCGTTATATATAAATAGTCCTGGTGGATCAATTACTGCTGGTATGGCTATTTATGATACGATGCAGTTTATTAAACCGAATGTTTCAACAATGTGTATTGGTATGGCGGCATCGATGGGTGCATTTTTACTAGCTGCTGGTACGAAAGGCAAGCGTTTTGCTTTACCAAATAGTGAAGTGATGATTCACCAACCACTAGGTGGTGCACAAGGTCAAGCAACTGAAATAGAAATTGCTGCGAAGCGCATTTTATTCTTACGTGATAAATTAAATGGTATCCTTTCTGAACGTACTGGTCAGCCGTTAGAAGTGATCGAACGTGATACAGAGCGTGATAATTTTATGACTGCAGAAAAAGCTAAAGAATACGGCTTAATCGATAAAGTTCTAGATCCTGCGACTTAATCGTCTACTTTCTAAATATGAAAAAACCCTCTCACTGCTGTGAGAGGGTTTTTTTAGCCATTTTGAATAACAAAATTACATAATGCTTCAAGTGCTTCTTCTTCATCTTGCCCATCAGCATACAATGTAATTGTTGAACCATTGCTAACCGCTAAGCTCATTAAGCCCATAATACTCTTAGCATTTACCTTTTTGCCATTCTTCTCTAAAAAAATATCTGAAGCGTAACGATTCGCCTCTTGAACAAATAAAGCTGCTGGTCGAGCTTGTAATCCTGTTTTCAATTGTACCTCTACTTTTTTTTCAACCATTTAATGTTCCTCCCTTTTTCAAAAGCTATTATTTTGTATTAATAGAATGACCTGATCGCAGCTTTTCTGCGATTTCATCTATTTTTCGTAGGCGATGATTAATCCCTGACTTACTTATGCTCCCACCAGGTAGCATTTCACCTAGTTCTTTTAATGTAACATCTTGATAAGTAATTCTTAGCTCTGCAATAACTCGAAGCTTGTCGGGAAGTGAACTAAGTCCTACTGTTTCATCAATATACCGAATATTTTCTACTTGCCTAATAGCTGCACCAACTGTTTTATTTAAATTGGCAGTCTCACAGTTAACTAAGCGATTAACTGAATTCCTCATGTCTCTAACAATACGGACATCTTCAAATCTTAACAATGCACTATGGGCACCGATAATATTTAGAAATTCAGCAATCTTTTCAGCTTCTTTTAAATACGTTACAAAGCCTTTTTTTCTTTCAATCATTTTACAATTTAATTGAAAGCTGGTGTTCATTAATTCACAAAGTGCTTGACTATGTTCCCGATATAACGAAAATATCTCTAGGTGGTATGAAGACGTTTCTGGATTATTAATCGAGCCACCTGCTAAAAAAGCTCCACGCAAATAAGATCTTTTACAACATTTTTTCTTAATTAAGTCATCTGAAATCCTTCCAAGAAACGAGAAACCTTCATCGATAATTTTTAAGTCTTCAAGAATACCTTTAGCGCTTTCAATTAAGCGAACAATATATACATTATTCTTTTTCAAACGCATTTTCTTTCTAACTAATAGTTCAACTGACACATCATACAATCTTTTTAGCAATGTATAGATACGTCTTGCAATTGCTGCATTTTCAGTTTGGATAGTTACAATGAGTTTACGATTTGAAAAAGTTAATGACCCATTCATTCTTATTAATGCAGAGAGCTCTGACTTTGCACAGCAATCTTTAATTTCAATATTTGTTAGTTCCTTTTTGGTCTCTGATGCATATGACATACCTCTCAGCCCCTTTTATCTATATGCGACTTAAAATAGGAGGACAAAAAGGTCGACGCAGAATAAGGCGGTATAGTATCTGTCACCTCTGAGGTTACTTACATTGAGCAACCTCCTTGACTCCTTCCAATATAACTAGTATATGCAGATACAAATAAAATTGTATTTTGCATTCAAAAATTAAGTAGTTTCATTAAATGCTATCACACTCGTACATAAAAGGTAAATGAGTACTTTGTATGCAATTGTTATATTCCATGGATTTTGTGAACATTTTGTAAAAGTGAGTATAAGAGAGATGCTACTTTTTTTGTATCATGTCGAATGACTCCATCTTCAAAGCTAATAATGTTATCGTGAATAATATCTAACCCTAAATCCTTTAATCGGTCGATATCATAGATGACTGGTTGAGCCATTTCTTTTGCATATCTATCCATAATGTACGCAGGAATTTCCTCTTCATTCACCATAATAACATCAAGAAAATCGCATTTCATATGATCATAAAGTGCTCTAACATGGTCACTTGCTGTATAGTTTGATGTTTCTCCAAACTGAGTCATCACATTACACATATAGACCTTTTTTGCTGTTGCAGCACAAACCTCTTTTCCTATATTAGAAACTAATAGGTTAGGTAAAATACTTGTATATAAACTTCCGGGGCCAATGACAATTAAATCTGCTTCACGTATTGCTGCTATTGTCTCAGAAAGCGGCTTGACATCTTCAGGTGTCAAAAAGACACGTTCGATTTTCTTTCCATAATCAGGTATTTTCGATTCACCAGATACCAATGTTCCATCTGCCATTTCAGCATGCAAATTAACGCTTCTATTAGCAGCTGGTAACACCTGACCTCTCACGTTTAACACTTTGCTCATTTCTCCAATTGCATGAACAAAATCGCCTGTTATATTTGTCATTGCAGCTAAGATAATATTTCCTAGTGAATGTCCAGATAAACCATTGCCATCCTCAAACCTATACTGGAACAACTCTTCAACCAATGGTTCAACATCTGATAAAGCTACTAACACATTTCTAATATCACCAGGTGGTGGAATGTCAAGCTCATTTCTAAGTCTTCCTGAGCTCCCACCATCATCAGCCACTGTAACGATAGCGGTGATATTCACAGGGTATTGTTTTAAGCCCCGCAATAAGACAGGTAAGCCTGTACCTCCGCCTATAATTACAATATTAGGCTGTTTTTTTCTTTCCATGTATTATTTTTCCTTTCGCTTGTCAATATCTCGGTGAGATATACGAGTTTTATAGCTATTTTCAAAATATTGACCTAAATACTCCGCTAGTGTTACGGAGCGGTGCTGACCACCAGTACATCCAATTGCGACGATGAGCTGGCTCTTACCTTCTCTTTTATAATGCGGCAGCATAAAAGTCAATAAATCAACAACTTTTGTTAAAAACTTTTGCGTATCGTTCCATTTTAAAACATATGATGAAACTTCTTCATTGAGACCAGTTTTAGGTCTCATATGATCAATATAATGTGGGTTCGGTAAAAAACGAACATCAAAGACTAAATCAGCATCTATCGGCAAGCCATATTTAAAACCAAAAGATACAACATTAACAGTAAAAATTTGTTTACCCTGGGTTGCAAACTGCTGTAATATTTTTTCCCTCAAGTCACGAGGTTTTAGATCAGATGTATCATAAATCAGCTGTGCTCTTCCCTTTAACTCTTCCAACATTTTTCTTTCTAGCTGAATACCTTCAAGAGGAAGTCCTTCTTGGGACAGCGGATGAGATCTCCTTGTTTCTTTATAACGACTAACTAAAGTGGCATCCTTGGCATCTAAAAATAAGATTTGAGGTGTAATCCACGCTTTCTCTGCCATATCATCTAGTGCTTCAAATAGGCTTTCAAAAAATTCTCTTCCTCTTAAGTCCATTCCAAGTGCTACTTTATTCATCTTATTACCGGAATCCTTCATAAGTTCTAGAAATTTCGGAAGTAAAGAAGGCGGTAGATTATCAACACAAAAATATCCTAAATCTTCAAAGCTTTGTATGGCTACTGTTTTCCCTGCACCAGAC
The DNA here is from genome assembly GCF_033963835.1 of Cytobacillus sp. IB215665. Lineage (NCBI taxonomy): Bacteria > Bacillati > Bacillota > Bacilli > Caryophanales > Bacillaceae > Cytobacillus > Cytobacillus sp. IB215665. The sequence goes on along the minus strand of NZ_JAXBME010000001.1, from coordinate 442,442 downwards.
ATTCCTGTAATAATGACCATTTGGATATCACTCGTTGAGCCAGTACTCATACTATTACCCCCTCAAACACGTTTAACTAGGATCTAATCGATAAGAAAGCAACTCAAAGTTCGGCGTATATGTGAAAGTACCATAAATGATACCTTTTCCATTAACCATATAGTCAATAATGTGATAGTCACCTGGCGCCATAGGTAGCTTGGATATTTGCTCCACTTTCTGCCATGCAACCTTCCCTTCCTCTGATTCCTTCACATTGCTACCATCAAATTCTGTGGATAGAAAGGTAAACATCATCCATTCCGAAATGATTTGATTTTGCTCTTTTATCAATATTGTGAAAATACCTTTAATGCTTGGATCTTTTATAAATATACCTGTTTCTTCACGAAATTCACGTATGCAAGATTCTCTAATGGATTCTCCCTGTTCCATTTTGCCACCAGGTGCTACCCACCAGCCTCTACTAGGCTTTTGTAAAAGTAATACTTGACCTTCATGAACTAAGACGCAATTAGTTACTCTTTGCACGCCTTTCACCTCGTTGTATTTATACCATTAATTATACTATTTCTACTTGCTCGTCACAATAAATGGTATAAAAGAAATGCGGAAGGCAATTCAGGTCGTTGCATAGTAATAAATGACAAACAGAGAATTTTGCTCATAACATACCTATATAATGTAGTTTTCGCATTACTTACATATGTTTTCATGGTCTTTTTTCTTATATATAGATAGTTTTCACATTAATTATTTGCTTTTCGTTCTTAGGTGTAAGTACGTTTCTACATCTAACGTCCTCATGATAGAAGAACCACGAAATAAATCTATATAAAAAAAGGACACGGGGTCATTTCCCGTGCCAAGGATATATTTATAAAAGGGGGTCAATTACTTATATTTATAGTACCTAATAATTGTTGCACCTGTGTTACAACTCGGTTAAAACGTTATTACGGTTTTGTTATAATTATTTTGATTTCTCTTTTAACTCTTCAATATAATGCGCTGCACTTTGGGCGGCAACACTTCCATCACCAGTAGCTGTAACGATTTGTCGAACCGTTTTTTCTCGAATATCTCCTGATGCAAAAATACCAGGAATTTTCGACTCCATTTGCTCATTCGTTTCAATATATCCATTTTCATTCGTAATACCAAGGTTTGCGAACGGTTTTGATAATGGATTTAAACCGATGTATATGAACACACCATCAGTATTAAATTCTTGCTCCTCACCTGTCTGAGTATCAACTAGTGTCACACTACCCACTTTTCCGTCTTTTTCATTAACCTGTTTCACCGTGTGGTTCCAAATAAAATCAATCTTTTCATTATCAAATGCGCGCTGTTGTAGAATTTGTTGCGCTCGAAGTTGATCACGACGATGAACAATTGTTACTTTAGATGCATAACGAGTTAGGTATACCCCTTCCTCTACTGCAGAATCTCCACCACCTACAACAACCAGTTCTTTTCCTTTAAAAAACGCTCCATCACAAACTGCGCAATATGATACCCCTCGACCACCTAGTTCATTTTCACCAGGCACTCCTAGTTTTTTATATTCTGCACCAGTGGCAATAATAACTGCTCTTGCTTTTAATTCCTTACTACTAGTGACCACAGTTTTATACTCTTCACCATCTATAATTTCCTTAATATCGCCATATGCATATTCAGCACCAAATTTCTTCGAATGCTCGAACATTTTATTTGATAGCTCTGGCCCTAAGATTGATTCAAATCCCGGAAAGTTCTCAACGTCCTCAGTGTTCGCCATTTGACCACCAGGAACACCACGTTCCACCATTATTGTTGACAAATTAGCTCTTGATGTATATACCGCTGCTGTCATTCCAGCAGGTCCTGCTCCAATAATTACTACATCGTAAATTGTATCTTCTGCCATTTTATTCACTCCTTCATTATTAACTGATTCACTCATAAGAATGTTATAAAATATTCTTTCACTTAGAACATCTCTATAAGTTAATGAATATATAATACCTTTTCCTTTGGCTGTTTTCGCATTGACTGCTACTTTTTAAATTAAGATATAAGCACGTAAAGTTCATGGTATCTTTTTATCTTTATAAACGATGATAATCCCATATATTCTTATGTGCTGTTCTAGTTTTTAAAATAGCAACAAAGTTTACGAAAAGCGCCTTTCCTTAATTGTATCCTATAAGACACTGAATGAATCGTCCAATAATCTGCTCACTGAAGGAGAACATTCACAAATTCACCATATTTTGAAACAGTTTTTACCGAAACATCATATTTTAGGGCAACCTCTCGTTGAGTTACTTTTTTACGTAATAACTTTTTCCATTTATATTCAATTGCTGCAGCCCAAGCATGTGTATTCAAAAGTTCATATTCCATATTTATTCCGTTATCAAATACTAAGCATGCCTTGTTGAAAAGGTCAGCCATTTCTACATGACTCAGTTTATTACTTTTAAAAATTTGTTCCAATATCATGTATGAATTCTTAATGTAGCCTGAATGACTATTTAATCCCTTCTGGCATATTTTACCAGTCATATAATGAGCAAGCTCACTTTCAAATGATGTATATTTTGTTTGAACATTTTCTTGATAAATGCCAGTTGGTTCAACATTATTTCCTTGGCTAACTAAAAACAAACCATACAAACGTTCATATTTATTGTCACTCTTCAAAAGTGAGTTTGCGCCTTTAACTACCTCATGAGCCACATGCATTTTCCATGGCTCTGTGCCGTTCCTTTCTGGACTGAGTTCAATAACTTTCTTCCATATATTCCTTGCAAAACTTTCGTGGTTTGAGTAATACGCGGCATTTGCAAGCCAATAATAATACGTACCATCACCTTCGAACCCTTGTTTATAAAGCTGCTTTAACCACTTGTACGCTAGCTCAGATTCTCCTACGAGCGCAAAGGTTGCTCCAAGCTTGTAGCGATGTTCAACCGTAATTGGGTATACCTTTTCAAGTTTATTGATTAGTGGCTTAACAAGCTCATCTTCTTTATGGTAATAAAAGAAGATAACCATATTGCAAAGCGCGTGTAGATTTCCAGGATTTTTATCAAAAACCTCGTCAAGGATTTGTATAGCACGATTTAAATCACCTAAGTAGAAATGCGCCAACGCTAAATTATTATATGCTGACCAAAATTCAGGGTTTTCCTTAATCATTGAGTTTAATAATTGTATAGCTTCTGAAAACTGACCATCTTCTAACAAGCTTCGCGCTCTTTCTTGATTTAAGATGAGCGCATCTTCCTCACTATCTTGCGCTTCTGTGCTTATATCATATTCAATACTTAACAGCTCGAGTAGATCCTCAGTATCTTCACTAAACTCTCCATCTGGAGCATGTTTAAGGTACTCAAGCGCATATTTGCGCGACATTTGAAACAGCCCTAGGTGAGCATAATTATTTGCCATAAAATACGAACATTCCACCATCGTTGGGTCTACATTTTCTAATATATTAGCTAGTATAATATTTGATTGCTGAAACTCTCCATTCTCCATAAGAACGATCGCCATTTGACATAAATACTCCGGCTCATTTGGTTTCAGTTGTATTGCTCGAGATAAATACTTCTTTGCTTTATATAAATCGCTATTTCGATACGCTTTTTTTCCTTTCAAGAAAAGTTTCTCATCATCTTGAAATGGAATAATAATCGCTGATTGTTTTGAGTTTTTCCCCATTCATGCCTCCGAAAAATATCTTCCTGCCTAAACACTCAATTTGTTCAAAAGTGTATTTCCTGTAAACGTAAGGTGCTAAACTCACGAAAATTAGCCCGCACCTTGTGACAATACTACTCATGAATATATCTGCTAAATTAGATGAAGTGACAGGAAGATTGCTTGTTAATCTTCTTACATTTTGACTTTATGACCTCGCGTTGATGGCGCCTGAGGTAAACATACAATTCTTTCTTAATATTTAAACTGGCTCTTTTCAGAAAATTTGTTGCTGTTCGTTCTATTTATAACCTAAAACAAGTTATGATGAAAATAGTTACAGTCACAATCCTAGTGGTATACAGATTTAACTCTTAGCACGAAAAACAACATTTTAAGCGAAAACAGCCTGAAAGTAATTTCTGCTACTGATTAAATTAAATACTTAAAATTAAGTTCATTTCACCGATGGTAGTATAACATACATATGTTGTCCAAAAACAGTGTAAGTTTTAGGTTATAATACTATAATAATATGCGTTAAAGAGGAAGGAGCAACCCAATGAGACAAGCCGCAGATGATATTGCAAATGTCCCCATGAAAAAGCAAACAAAAAAGCCGTTAGTCTTGGCTGCTGTGATGCTTGCTATGTTTATGGCTGCCATCGAAGCTACCATTGTATCTACAGCTATGCCAGTCATTGTTGGAGAATTAGGGGGCTTTTCTTTATATAGCTGGGTTTTTTCTGGATATTTATTAATGAATGCTGTTACAGTACTTATTTATGGTAAACTGTCTGATTTATTTGGTCGCAAACCAGTTATTACGTTTGGCATTATTATTTTCTTATTAGGTTCTATACTATGTGGATTTGCTCAATCAATGGGCATGTTAATTCTTTTTCGTGTCATTCAGGGATTTGGAGCAGGAGCTGTTATGCCGATCGCTTCAACCATTGTCGGTGATATTTATACAAAAGAGGAAAGAGCCAAAATTCAAGGATATTTATCAAGTGTTTGGGGAATTTCTGCAATTACCGGCCCTGCTTTAGGTGGGTTATTAGTTGAATACGTTAGCTGGCGTTATGTCTTTTGGGTTAATATACCACTTGGTATTTTGGCCATCATCGCTTTATGGGCATTTCTTCATGAAGATGTTGAAAAAAAGAAACATGACATTGACTATCTTGGTGCTGTACTATTAACCATTTCAATTGCTTCCTTTATGTTTATTCTTGTTGAAGGCGGTAATAATCAGTCGTGGACTTCACTACCTACATTAGCTCTACTAATGATAGGAATCATTGCAATTACGTTATTCGTTTTTCAAGAAAGACGTGCTGTAGATCCGATGATGCCCTTTAACTTATGGAAAGAGCGCTCGATATTTATTGCTAATATGGCTTCTTTGACAACAGGCATCATGCTTATCGGAATTTCTAGTTTCCTACCTGCATTTGTACAAGGGGTCATGGAACAATCACCTATTGTTGCTGGTTTTACATTGACGACGATGAGTATCGGTTGGCCAATTGCAGCGACAGTTGCTGGTAGGTTATTACTGAAAATCGGCTTTAGAACAACATCCTTGTTCGGTGGGGCTTCATTAATATTCGGAAGTATGATATTTGTTTTCATGTCTCCTGATGCAGGACCTATTACTGCTGCTACTGGCTCATTTTTTATCGGTGTAGGGATGGGATTAACGACTACTTCTTTTATTGTTTCTATTCAAAGTACAGTTGACTGGAAACAACGAGGGGTTGCCACAGCAGCAAATATGTTCATGCGAAATGTTGGTAATACAATAGGTGCAGCTCTACTTGGAGGAATCTTAAACAATCAGTTTCAGCGATATATTCATGAACAGGAAACCAACACTGAAGGGTTAACGATTAATTCAGCAAATATTTTACTTAATGAAGAAGAAAGGAATCAGCTGTCTGAAGGTGTAAAACAAATACTACAAGATGGACTAACCTTCTCGCTTCACTCTGTATATTATGTTGTTCTCGCATTTGCAATTGTTAGTCTAATATTAATTGCGCTATTGCCTAAAAAAGATGCTGCTTAGTATATCAATTGAAAAACGTCAAAATTCCACCTAGCCTGATCTATGCTCAAAAATACTAGGTGGAATTTTATCGTCGTTGACACAATTTCTTCTCTCTCCTAAATAAACCTTCGAGATTGGAAAGTCCAATTTATTGCTTATGCCTTTTTTCTAAAACATTTAGCACATCATCTAATGGAAGCTTCTGCTCACGTAACAATACAAGTAAGTGATAAAGTAAGTCAGCTGTCTCCCATGTAAGTTCATCACTATTACGATTTTTTGCTGCAATAATGACCTCCGCTGTTTCTTCTCCTACCTTTTTCAATATTTTATCTACACCTTTATCAAATAAATACGTAGTATATGAGCCTTCTTCACGTTCTGTTTCTCTTTTTGCAATAATTTGCTCTAACTGATTAATAATAGCAAAGCGTTCATGTCCTAACTGTTCTTTTGCACTTACGATTTCTTCTGTAAAGCATGTATATGTGCCATTGTGACAAGCTACACCTGCGGGTTCAACGAGTACTAGTAATGCATCCTTATCACAATCATACTTCATTTCAATAATTTTTTGAGTGTTTCCTGATGTTGCGCCTTTATGCCACAACTGTTGTCTAGAGCGACTATAAAACCATGTTTCTCCCGTCTCGATAGACTTTTCTAAAGAATCCTTATTCATATATGCTAACATTAATACTTCCTTACTGACGATATCTTGAACAATTGCAGGCACTAATCCTTGGTCATTAAATGTAAGATGTGGTACTGTCACCTTACATACACCCCCTTCTGATGTAAAAAGGTTTTTACCTCTCTAACTGATGTTTCCTTGTAATGAAAAATTGATGCAGCTAATGCAGCATCAGCTTTCCCTTCAGTAAATGCCTCGACAAAATGATCTGCACGACCCGCTCCCCCAGATGCGATTACCGGGACAGAAACCGCCATGCTTACTTCTTTCGTCAAATCAATATCAAAACCACTCTTTTCACCATCACTATCCATACTCGTCAATAAAATTTCTCCTGCCCCGCGTCTAACAACCTCTTTCGCCCAATCAATAACACGCCAATCAGTTGCCTGCCTTCCTCCGTGTGTAAACACTCGCCATGTTTGAATAGTTTGATCATATTTTGCGTCAATCGCTACGACAATGCATTGTGAACCAAAATAATTTGCCCCTTCAGTGATAAGACGAGGGTTGTTAACAGCCGCCGTGTTAATTGAAACTTTGTCCGCACCTGCACGTAACATCTTTTTCATATCTGCTAAACTATTAATGCCACCACCAACCGTGAACGGAATCGCTAGCTGACCAGCAACATTTTGCACGACGTCAACCATCGTTTTTCTTCCTTCATGTGAAGCGGATATATCTAAAAAGACTAATTCATCAGCACCCTCTTGATCATAGAAGGAGGCTAATTCAACAGGGTCACCTGCATCACGTAGTTCAACAAACCGGATTCCCTTCACAACTCTTCCTTCCTTGACATCTAAACAAGGAATAATTCGCTTCGTAATCATATGTCTTTCACCGAACTCACTGCCTCACTTACAGTAAACTGATTCGTGTATAGTGCCTTTCCAATAATCGCACCACTTACACCTATTTGCTTATATTGCATTAAGCCCTTTACATCATCAAGTGAGGAAATTCCACCTGATGCAATAACCTGCTTTTTCGTAGCTTGTGCCATTTCAACGACGGCATCTGTGTTAGGTCCTGACAACATCCCATCCGTCTTAATGTCTGTAAAGATAAAAGTTTCCGCTCCATGTTCTGCAAGCTCCTTACCAATTACAGTCGCTTTGATTGTCGACATCTCCAGCCAACCTTCTATCGCTGCATAACCATCTTTTGCATCAATACCTATTGCAATATGTTGCTGATATTTCTTAAGCATTTCTTTGACAAAAGGTGGGTTGTTAATTGCCGCACTTCCTAAAATAATGCGCTTAATACCTTTCTCCAGATAATAGACGATGTCTGCCTCTGTTCGAATTCCACCACCAACCTGTACATTTGCTTGTAATTGTTCAGCAATGTCAATGACTTCTTTGTCATTCACTGGTTTTCCCACTTTTGCTCCATCTAAATCGACAGTATGAATCCATGTTGCTCCTTGATTTTCGAAGAGCTGTGCCATTGCTAAAGGCGATTCACCATAAATCGTTTCTTTAGCGTAGTCGCCTTGTAATAATCTAACGCATTTGCCATTCCTAATATCAATCGCTGGATAAATCATAAATTGCTTCACGACGACAACACCTTCCCTTCAACAACCGCTGCAAAGTTTTCTAGTATTCTTAAGCCTGTATCACTACTTTTTTCTGGATGAAATTGCGTTCCAAAGACATTGCCCTTACCAACCACAGCTGGAACATCCACAGCATACTCACTACTTGCGATCACATCTGACTGCTCTCCTGCTTGAACATAATAAGAATGTACGAAATATACATATCCATTGTTCACACCTTCTAGAAGTGATGAAGGTTGGTGAACATGTAGTTTATTCCATCCCATATGTGGGATTTTATAAGCTTCATTTTGAGGAAAGCGGACGACACGTCCCTTAATTAAGCCAAGCCCCTCTGAAAGTCCATTTTCTTCACTTTCATCAAACAATAACTGCATACCTAGACATATACCAAGGAGTGGTTTCCTTTGCTGGGTACAATCCTTTAAAAATGTAGTCAATCCTCTGTCATTTAAAATTGCCATCGCGTCTTTAAATGCTCCAACGCCCGGGAGAATTAACCCTTTAGCTTGTTTTAGCAGGCGCTGGTCGTCTGTTATCACATAATCAACATCCATCCGTTCTAATGCTTTACTCACGCTATATAAATTCCCCATACCATAATCAACAATGCCGATCATTTATAACAACCCTTTCGTAGATGGTACCCCTTTTACTCTCGGATCGATCATAGTAGCTTCATCAAGCGCTCGACCTAATGCTTTAAACACCGCTTCAATCATATGATGTGTATTATGACCATAATGAATAATCACATGTAAATTTATACGAGCCTCAAGCGCTAGCTTCCAAAGAAATTCATGAACGAGCTCAGTATCAAAGGAGCCAACCCGTTTACTAGGCAAGTCACCCTTCAATACAAAGTGAGGGCGATTACTGAGGTCAACGACAACTTGTGCTAGTGCTTCATCCATAGGTACGAAAGCATTTCCGTATCTTTTAATTCCACTCTTATTACCAAGAGCTTCCCTTAGCGCTTGTCCTAAACAAATACCAATATCCTCTGTCGTATGATGATCATCGATTTCAGTGTCACCATTTGCAAGTATTGCTAAATCAAATTGTCCATGTTTAGTGAACAAATCTAACATATGTGTTAGAAATGGAACACCAGTCTCAAGGTCAGCATTTCCCTTCCCATCAATTTCAAATGAAAGCTGAATAGATGTTTCATTCGTCACTCTATTTACACTCGTATTTCTCATCATGATCCCTCCTTATCAGCTGTCGATAAACGCACTTCTATGGCACGGGCATGTGCTTCTAATCCTTCAGCTCGCGCAAAAGAAGCAATCTTTGCTCCGTTAGTAATTAACGCATCCTTACTATAAGAAATGATGCTTGATTTTTTAACATAGTCATCCACTGAAAGAGGACTTGAAAAACGCGCTGTCCCATTAGTCGGAAGAACATGGTTCGGTCCAGCAAAATAATCACCAACTGGCTCTGTACTATACCTTCCAAGAAAGATGGCACCAGCATGACGAATACTTGCTACAATAGACATTGGGTCTACAGTCATAATTTCTAGATGTTCTGGTGCAAGTTCATTTACAACATCAATGGCTTCCACTAAATTATTTGTGACATAGATAGCTCCATAATCTCGTAATGATGCATGAGCAATTTCTTTCCGAGGTAATGTTTCAAGTTGTTTTTCTATCTCATGCTGTACTTTTTTTGCAAGTTCTATAGACGGTGTCACAACGATGCTTGAGGCTAATGCATCATGCTCTGCTTGTGATAATAAATCAGCAGCAATTTCTTTTGCATTTGCTGTATCATCTGCTAATACAACAATTTCACTAGGGCCAGCTATCATATCAATAGCAACATGCCCAAACACTTCACGTTTCGCAAGTGCTACATATATATTTCCTGGACCAACTATTTTATCAACTGAACGAATTGAATCTGTGCCATACGCAAGCGCCGCTATTGCTTGTGCTCCTCCAATTTTATATATTTCTTTAATTCCTGCTTCATGTGCAGCTACGATGACGGCGGGAGGTAATGCCCCATCATGTTGAGGAGGTGAAACAATAACAATGCGTTCAACGCCTGCAACCTGTGCGGGTATGACATTCATTAAAACCGAAGATGGGTAAGCCGCCGTTCCCCCAGGAACATATACCCCTACAGCGTCTAGGGGCGTAATCTTTTGACCTAGTAATGACCCGTCCTCTTTCATCGATATCCATGTTTGACGTACTTGACGTTGATGATAATCTCGGATATTTTCTGCTGCCTCTCTCATTACTTGTATGAGTGTTTGATCAACTTTTTCGTAAGCAGTAGAGATTTCTTCATCAGTCACACGAAAAGAGGATAGCTGAACACCATCATACTGAGCTGTTAAATCTCTAAGAGCTACATCTCCATCTGCTTTAACTTGCCCAATAATTGATAATACTGACTGTCTCTGCTGTTCTGTTCCACTATCAATTGTTCTCTTCAACGTCATGTCCTTTGATACACGTTTTATGTTCATAGCATTTTTTCACCATCCATCGCAAAATCGAGTTGCTCAATAATTGATGCAAGACGCTCAACAAGCTCATCTATTTGTTGTTCCTTCATTCGATAGCTTACTGGATTTACAATGAGTCTCGAAGTTACATGACCTATATGCTCCATTTCAACAAGTCCATTTTCCCGCAAAGTCTGACCTGTTGAAACGATATCAACGATGCGATCAGCTAAGCCGATGAGTGGTGCTAATTCTATAGAACCATTCAATTTTATAATTTCAACTTGCTCTCCCTGCTCTCTAAAATAAGTAGATGCAATATTTGGATATTTGGTCGCTACTTTAGGTGCGACATCTGTCGTTTTTACATCAGGTAACCCAGCAACTGCTAAGTAACAATGACTAATATAAAGATCAAGTAGCTCATATACATCTCGCTCTTCTTCTAGCATGACATCCTTACCTGCGATACCGAGATCAGCTACACCGTATTCAACATACGTTGTCACATCCATCGGCTTAGCAAGGATAAATTGAATTTGTTCTTCCTCTACATCTATAATCAATTTACGTGAAGCTTCAAATTTATTAGGCAACCGATAGCCAGCCTTTCTCAGTAATTCAACTGCTTCCGTAAATATGCGTCCCTTTGGCATAGCAATAGTAAGCAAGCCTATTCATCTCCCTTCTGTGATGAGATACAATATATTCAACTTCGGCTTTGTTCCCCTATAAAGAATGAAACCTGTGCAAAAGATTTCGTATAAGCATCGACGTTCGTAAGGCCAGATATATCTTGGAGTATGACACGCTCACCATTCTTTCTACGTTCGTCTGCAAACTCGATTGCTCGTTTTAAGTTATCAGAACTGTAAATGACACTATGAATAAGAGGTTCTTGACCACAATACCCGAGCGCTTCTAGTAGACGGTCTATCCGTATTCCAAACCCTGTTGCTGGTGCATCAACATGAAATTTGGATAGTAGATTATCATAGCGCCCACCGTTTCCAAGTAAGAAACCTACTTTATCTGCATATACTTCAAATAAAAGACCTGTATAATAGCTCATATGGCTCAATAATGTAAGATCTAATTTTATAAATCTGGATACACCAAATGATCGTAGGTGCTCACATACTAGTTGCAGTTCCAGAAGCAATTGTTTACCTCTCTCCCCGTCAACAAGCTGCATAGCATCATTTATAATATTTTCGTCACCACGTAAATGTAATAATTGTAATAAACGTTGTTTATCAATAGATGATAGAGGCAAACCTTTCACATGTTCTTTATATCCAACAAAGTTTTTTTCATATAAGAAGCGTCGCAACGTGTTAGCCCGCTCTTCATTACCGACTGTTTCTAAAAATAGCTCATTAACAAACCCGATGTGACCAACAGTAACTGCAAATGTCTCTAACCCAATATTTTGTAATAGGGATACTAGCAGAGCAATCACTTCAGCGTCTGCACTTAGTGTTTGATCACCTATACATTCAATTCCAACTTGTTCAAACTCTGCTGGACGTCCCCCTTCGCGCTGTTGAGCGCGAAAAACGTTGGCAGAATAGGCAAGACGTAACGGGTTCTTGTTTGCTAATAATTTTGATGCTGCTACCCTAGCAATAGGGGCTGTCATATCCGGCCGTAATACTAACGTATGACCTTGCTGATCCAATAGCTTGAACAGCTGCCTATCCGCTATCGCTGATGATGACCCTACGGTATCATAATACTCTAGCGTTGGCGTCTCAATTAGCTGATAACCCCATTGCTCAATCCCCTTTAGTAACTCACTCCTAAGTTCTTTTTTAGTTTCATACAATGAAGGTAATGTGTCTCTCATACCTAATGGCTTTTCAAACATAAAAAGCTTCTGCATTTCAATCCGCCCTTTAGTTATTGATTTGTAAAGCTTCAACGCATTAAGCATCCCTGGAGGCTCAATTTATGCGCTAGCTATATTGAAATTTATTCCAAAATTAAACTAAAATACTTTAGTTCGCTAATTTGCTAATAAGTTAAAGTTTTTAGTATTGTAACTTGGCTTTTATCATTCGTCAAGATACAAATTGTAATATCTTGCTCATAATTTAATTTGTTCACAATAAGGTCTTATTATTTCGAAATAATATTATGTAGAACTTTTTAATTTAGTCTTTTTCTACTTATACTGTATTGACTTACATGTAGCTGTATTCATAAGGTTTGTGCGAGAAACATACATTCTATTATTAAATATACAAAAAATGGGTAAACAACCGTATTAAAAATGGCTGTTTACCTAAAGATTGTTATTTCTCGTACTACAAAACAAACACGTATACAACTAAAATTCCTAATAGTTTAGAAGCTACAGCAACAATTTTTACCAACAGAGCCTAATTAATTGACAAAATTATAATATTTATTTTATGATCTTTTATATAATTAAATTTTCTCCTAAAGGGGAGTAGCTTTTACAGCAAAGTCGTCATTACGGAGTATCATACTCTCGGCTTTGTTGGCAACATACGTTGTTAGCGAGACCTTTATCAGTTGGTAAAGGCCTTTTGATGTAAAAAACCTTTACCATCATTGGTAAGGGTTTTTTTGTGAGAAAAATAATGAATAGAGTACCAAAAGTTACTTCATTCATTCTAGATAAAAAATGATGGAAAGGAGAGATACTAATATAGCCTACTATTAAGCAAGTTGAAAATATATTTCAAAAGAAACCATTGATTTTTGAATCTTTTTAAGAAGTGACTCGTATTAAACATTGGAGTCATATCGACAAAAACACCACTAAACACAGGTGTTTACTGAGAAATTATTACTTTTTAAAGGTCTTTTACTAGGGAAAAAAGGTGCTACAAGCACGATAGTTGATTATTACGTATACAAAGAGGGGGAGATAAGCAGTGCTTATTATTGAATTAGCAGCTATTTTATTTGCTTCAAAAATAGCTGGAGATATTAGTGTCAGGCTTGGCCAGCCATCTGTTCTAGGTAAGTTATTAATCGGAATTGTATTAGGCCCTACCGTTTTAGGAATCGTTAACGACACAGAAATCTTAAGTGAAATTAGTCAAATCGGAGTCATTTTATTAATGTTTATTGCAGGCTTAGAAACCGATGTTGATGAATTTAAACGTACTGGCAAGGCTTCAACCTATGTAGGGATACTTGGAATCATTGTACCTTTATCTATCGGATATTTATCAGGAGTAATTATTGGATTACCTACATTTGAAGCTATATTTCTTGGATTATTACTTTCTGCTACAAGCGTAAGTATTTCAGTCCAAGCATTGAAAGAAATGAATAAGCTTAAGTCAAAAGAAGGTGCGACGATTTTAGGAGCAGCTGTCATTGACGATATTCTCGTTATCGTATCATTGGCCTTTTTAATGAGCTTAGCAGGTGGGGATGTTCATTTAGGAGAAGTGATTATAAAGAAAGTTATCTTCTTCGCGGTAGCTATAGGCTTAGCTTGGAAAGTGGTCCCTTGGGTATTAAATAAGTTTGCACCATTAAAAGTAACTGAATCAGTCATTTCTGCAGCCTTAATCATTTGCTTTACCTATGCATTTATCGCTGAGTATGCAGGAGTTGCAGCAATTATTGGTGCTTATATTGCTGGTGTTGCGATCAGTTTAACTAATCATAAACATGAAGTGTTTGAAAAAGTAGAAACAATCAGCTACTCGATCTTTGTACCTGTATTTTTCACATCAATTGGTGTTACTGTAGAATTATTCGGTATTGGAGATAACATTGGTCTAATAGTCATCCTTAGTATCGTAGCTATCCTTACGAAACTGCTTGGTTCAGCAGTTGGTGCAAAAGCCGCTGGATTCAATTGGAGAAGTTCAATGGGTATCGGATCTGGTATGGTATCAAGAGGTGAAGTAGCATTAATTATTGCAGCAATTGGACTAGAAGCCGCGTTGTTAAGCCAAGAATTATTTGCAGTAATTGTAGTTGTTGTCCTAATTACAACAATTGTTACACCACCTATGATGAAGTGGTTTTTCACTGGAAACAAGCATGAAAATAATAAAGTGGAGACGACTGGGTAGTCTCATCAAAGATTGGAGAGCATTTTCCCCAAGCAGCTAAAAGCTGTGAAAATTGAAAAGCCGAGTCGAGGTTCCTGTGAAGCACTGAAGGTACAATATACTTTGGGATGAAGTGATCTGAAGGGACTAGGTTGACGGAAATTTTTACTAACTTTGAGAAATGTTAAAGATTTACCAGGAAATATATATTTAATTCTAGCATTAAAAAACAGCTACCAACTCGAGAAAGCCTTTATCATAAATTAAGAACCTGTTTCGTCGAAACAGGTTCTTTTATATGTAACATTAGCTCATGATTTTATCCTTAACACCATTTTAGATTCGTTTTTCCATCTCTTCTTTCGTGTAAATAATTTGCATTGGGTTCCCGCCTACAAATGCTCCAGCAGGCACGTCTTTATGTACGAGCGTCCCTGCCGACACTATCGCACGATCACCAATTACTACACCAGGTAAAATAGTGGAGTTAGCCCCAATTAGCACCTCATCTCCAATTATAACATCGCCAAGACGGTACTCTTCAATTAAGTATTCATGTGCTAATATTGTCGTATTGTAGCCGATCACAGAATTTCGTCCTACAGTAATTTTTTCCGGAAACATGACATCTAGCATTACCATTAATGCAAAGGATGTTTGTTCGCCAACTTTCATTCGTAAAAATGTACGATATAACCAGTTTTTCATGCCTAAAAATGGCGTATAGCGGGCTGTTTGGATAACGATAAAGTTTTTTACTACTTTCCAAAAGGGGACTGTCTTATAAACATGCCATAATGAATTTGCTCCCTTTACAGGGTATCTTGTTGTTTTTCTCACTGATTCTCAGCCTTTACAATGGAGAGTAAATCACTCATTTTATTTAAAACATAATCTGGGTTGTATTGTGTTAAATGTTCTCTACCTTTGATCGCCCATCCTACGGCGGCAGTTTTTGTTCCAGCATTTTGACCTGCCAACATGTCATGATGATTATCACCGACCATAATCGCTTCATGTGGAAGAGCGTTGAGTTGCTGTAATGCTTTATGAATTGGCTCAGGATCTGGTTTTGCACGTTCAACATCATCTAAAGTAATGACCACATCAAAGAACTGATCTAGGTTTGTGAGTTTTAGTCCCATTGTTGTCGTTAACCTCATTTTTGTTGTCACAATTCCTAACTTAAATTTTTGCTCGTGCAGTGCTTTAACGGTATCAAACACACTGTCATATTCCTTTACGAGTAAATCATGATTTGCTAAATTAAACTCGCGATAGGTTTTTACCATATCCTCAACACGGTCTTTATCTACTGAGTGTAATGATTCGTACAACGGTGGGCCGATGAATTCGAGCACATCTTCCCTTGAGTAATCATTAGGGTAATACTGCTCTAATGTATGCATAAACGATTGGATAATTAATTCATTCGTATCAATCAATGTTCCGTCTAAATCAAACAATATCGTCTTAATGGTCATAGTTCGCTTCCTTTCTGTTCTGCAACTCTGCTTTTTTCCATATAAAAGCGACAAGCATCGTTAATAGTATCGCAACGAATACACGTATTAATAACAATGGTAAAATTGGTATTCCTAAAGGTATAAATACGAGTGTATCCTCAATAACAGCATGGCATGAGACGAGAAATATAAATGCAAGTACAGTATCTTTTTTAGACACACCGTCTTCCTTTACTGCTTGAATCATGACACCAGATCCATATGCAAGTCCAAATAAAAGTCCCGCTGCTAATGTCGTTGACGTATTCTCCTTCATACCTAATAATTTCGTCAAGGGTGACATCCACTTGGAGAACGTCTCTAACCATTTTAGATCTTTTAATATTTGTATACCGATCATAAGTGGAATAACGATAAGTGCAAGTTGTAAAATTCCTATTAAGCCCTTTTCTACCCCAGCCATGATGATACTTCCCCAGCCTGAAACAACTTCTTCTTTTTTCGATATAAATCCATATTGAGCTAACTCATTTCCGCCTGCCCAAAGAATATTTATCATGAATGCTGATATAACTGCTAATCCTATACGAGTAACCATCATTATCCAGAGCTTTACCCCTACTCTTGCAGCAACGCTTGACTCTATTAACAAGTTATGAGAAAACGATAACATCACAGCTAAAATAAATACTTCTTTTACAGTCAAATCAAGTGTTAAAATCGCACCGATAGCAGCATACAGATTGAGGAAATTCCCGAGAACCAACGGGATTGCTGCATCTCCAGATAGTCCAAACAAGCCCATCAAAGGTGATATGCCTTCCATAATCCATTGTAGAATAACAGTGTATTGTAGAATAGTCACTATTAATGTAACTGGAAAAATGATTTTCCCTAATGTCCATGTCGTCTGTAACCCTACAATAAACCCCTTTTTAACTGACCCAACCAAATTCCCACTCCTAGCTTTTTAATTAGAATAATAACAAAATGTAAAGCAATTGGTAAATACCCAATTGCTTTAACATTTGTTCACTTTGAACGTCACTTATTATACTGTTTAGCTTCTATGAATCTTTATACCTTTTATCAGCATACCCTTTTACTCGTCGGACTACAATCATGGCAATTGCAAAACCAATTAATAACAACGAGATAAACTGAGCAACACGTAAGCTTTCAGTTAGCATTAAGCTGTCTGTTCGCATTCCTTCAATGAAAAAGCGGCCAAATGAATACCAAATGACATACGTTAAGAATATCTCACCACGTTTTAAATTAACTTTTCTTAGCAGTAGTAAGATAATAAATCCAGTGAGACTCCAAATTGACTCATATAAAAATGTTGGGTGATAATACTCCCCGTTAATATACATCTGATTTATAATAAAATCTGGTAACTGTAGGTTCTCCAAAAATTCCCTTGTCACTACACCACCGTGTGCTTCTTGATTGACAAAGTTCCCCCATCTACCGATAGCTTGTCCTAAAATGATACTTGGTGCAGCGATATCTGCAAGCTTCCAAAAAGAAATACCTTTTTTCCTCGCAAAGACGATAGCCGTTAATACCGCCCCAATTAAACCACCGTGAATGGCTAAGCCACCTTGATTAATCATAACAATTTCTAAGAGATTTTCTGAATAATAATCCCATTTAAAAATGACATAATAAAGTCGTGCTGAAATAATAGCAATTGGTACTGCAAATAATACTAAGTCTACAAACGTGTCTTTATGAAGACCTCTCTTTTCAGATTCCTTGACAGCTAAATATAAACCTAAAATGACACCGATACCGATGATTGCACCATACCATTGAATCGACAATGGACCAAGTTCAATAAAAACACGATCTAACGGCTGTATTTGCTCTTCCATCCTCTCAACTCCTAACATATATTTCTACATATAATATGTACACCTTATACCTCTTCACTATCTTCAATAACATCCGCCAATCTATTTGAAAATTGTTCTGCAGCGTCCATACCCATTCTCTTTAATCGAAAATTCATAGCTGCTACTTCAATAATGACTGCTAAATTTCTTCCTGGACGAACAGGAACTGTTAAATGTGTTATTTCTGAATTAATAATTTTCATTTTATCTTCATCTAGACCAACACGGTCATATTGTTTAGCTTGATCCCAAAGCTCT
Source organism: Cytobacillus sp. IB215665 (assembly GCF_033963835.1). NCBI lineage: Bacteria > Bacillati > Bacillota > Bacilli > Caryophanales > Bacillaceae > Cytobacillus > Cytobacillus sp. IB215665. The sequence continues at coordinate 424,282 of NZ_JAXBME010000001.1, read as the reverse complement.
AAAGTGATCACTAAAGAAATTCTTTTGAAATTCCTAACTGCTCCCGCACCAAACAATGTCATGACATTTATAATTCCTAAGCCACGAATTTCTAGTAAGTGTTCCAACAGATCTGGTGCGTTTCCTATTAACGTGTTTTGGTCTTCTTCACGAATCTCAACTAAATCATCAGCAACTAGTCTATGCCCTCTCTTCACTAATTCAAGAGCAGTTTCACTTTTTCCAACACCGCTTTTCCCAGTAATTAATACACCTATACCATATATGTCTACTAACACACCATGAACTGCAGTTGTAGGTGCAAGCTTACTTTCTAAATAGTTTGTGAGACGACTCGTTAAGCGTGTTGTCTTCATTGATGAACGCATAACAGGTACTACCTCACGCTCAGAAGCTTCAATTAACTCTTCAGGAATTTCCAAATCTCTTGAAATAATAATTCCTGGGGTTATATCAGTACATAATTTATTCATACGAAGCTGTTTTTCCGATTTTGTTAACTTATCATAAAATGAAAGCTCTGTTTTACCTAATAGCTGTATTCGTTCTGCTGGATAATAAGTAAAATATCCCGCCATTTCAATCCCAGGTCTAGATAAATCACTCGTAATAATCGGTCTATTTACCCCATCTTCCCCACTTATCAACTCTAACTGAAACTTATCTATAATGTCTATCGTTTTAACCTTAGGCATAGAAATCCTCCTTTTTGAACACTCACAAACACTTTCTTTATTTTATCAGTTTTTTTCCCTACTAACAAAGAAGAAATGCCTTAGCCTATAGATTTGTCACGACTAGCACTAGAAGCAATTCATTTGAAGACGTTTTTGACTTCGAATGAATTGATGGAGTAACCTCAAAGGACTAGGAGGCGAAAAAGCTAGGCAAAGAAGAAATGCCTTAGCGCCATAAAACCTCTATACAGTACTGGATCCTTTTCATTTGAAGGCACTTTTTGAAACGGTGAAGCGACTTGAAGTGATCGGTATATGATAAAAACTCCACTTCACAAAGGTAATTCCCTTTGCAAAATGGAGTGTAGAAAAATAATTTCTGTTAGTCGTTACTATGTGTAGTAACGTGTACTGAGCCACTTTTTGAATCAGCAAATAAATGAAGCGGTTCAGTTGCCTTATCATTAACAGTAAACCTTAATATTTTTTGAACAATTTCGTCTTTTTCCTCAATAATATTAATATTTGGCACATAACATTTTACTTTCCCTACACTTGACTTTAAATCACCTTCCATTGTCATGCCGTCAGGGACAGTAATATCTATACTACCCGTTGTTGTTTTAGCAAAAACGGTATGTGCCTTTTCATTGTTTATCTTACATTTGATACTGCCAGTAACACTTTGTAGGTCTACTCTTTCAAAGCTACCTCTAACATTAATACCACCATTAACTACTTCGGCCTCACAGTCACGACTATAGCTATCGAACACATCAACAGCGCCATTTGTGGTCTCAATTTCCATCTCATCAACATGCATGCGTTCTAATGTAACTGATCCGTTAGATGTTTTTGCTTTAAAGTCTTTCACATTAAACCCTGTACTAATAACCGGCCCATTGAATACCCGAATTCTGATCTGGCTATAATCCTTCTCAGGAATATAAATTTTTGTATGAACCTTCATTTGTTTTTTCTGAACAGCAAAACGCATTAGACTATTATCAGTGGAAAATAACACGTCTTGTAAGAATACTCTTCTTGCTTCTTCATTATTTTCGACTTTGTATACTTTCGCCTCACATTCAATACGAACATCATTTTCATTCCACGGTATTAGCTCAATACTCCCGTTATACACATCTAAATCAACCTTATCAATGAAAACATTTGAATTTTGAAATATATGATGCACGTCAACCGAAGGTCCAAAATTAAAGTCTAAATCTAAATTCTTCACTTTCTTTACTGCTGTATTCATGAAATCAATGAATTTTTCTTTCGTTGATGTTTGCTTAGTTTCACTACTGTACGGACGTTGTTGAGCATTCTCATAGTCAATTTCTGTCGATAAGTCCGTATTTACTACTTGATCCGCTTTATCCTTTTCTTGCTGATCACTTAATGCTTCTAAAAGTGTTAATGCTTCATCAGTTGAAAGCTTTCCTTCTTCGACCATCTTCAATATCCGCTTACGTTCTTCAATCATTTAAAATACCCTCACTTTTCTCTTCGATTTTTTAATTTAAAGTTTTTTTAGCTAGTTCTACAGTAGAGGATTGGATTTATTAACAATACTCCATTCACTTTATGTTACTTACAGTTTATTGAATCAGTACTTGGATGCCTCTAATAATATTCCAAATAACTACACCTACATTTACAATTATTATAATGACTATTGGCCAAAATACTGTTGTAAATGCTACACCGCCAGAAAATATATCTATAAATGCAATGAAGATAGCAAGTATGATAGATACGAACGGTAATAGGTGTGAAACAAAAGCACTCTTCGCATGTGATTTAACTTCATTACTATCTGATACAAAATATGCAACAATCGGAAATAAAAATGGTGCAAAAAACACGCTGAAATAGCTTAATGAAGACAATAATTTATTTATATCCACAAAGACATCATCTCCTTTAGCCTATTATACGAATAGAACCCAGAAGAAGTTTCATGAATTTTCCCAAAACTAGTCAAAAAATAATAAATAATGGCTAAATATTATATTTTCTATAAGTTCTCTTCAACTTTATAGGACAAAAGTTTGATTGTAATATTACTTATGGGACATCTTGTCAATTTAGTGAAAACTATTATAAATTAAATATTTTTTCCTTATGTGTTTTACAAAATGGTAAAATAAATTAGTATAAAACTTTCGTGAATAGAGGATTTTATCAAACTATGCCGAATTGTTTCGGTACAGCAAAATATTATAGTGACAAACACATAGATGATTTTTACATATTTATGAATGATTAGTACTAAGGAACTAAATATCTTGCACTATCTCCTATGTTTTACGAATTTTTTTCTATATCCAAAGCTACACAACAAGGAATTTTTTCGACATAACCAATTGAAAACGTATTCATTTAATAGCGAATAACACATCACTCACATACATGAGAATGATGCTTAATTTAGTTTGCTCACAATAATTTATAGGAGGAGAAATTATTTATGCGTTCATTTTTTACTAAAATCTTTGATATGACAATAAGAATGAAGCTCATTTTACTCATGGTTTTTGTTACTATTACCGTCATCACATTAGCCATCAGTCCAATTGTAAGTATGAACAGTTATAAAGGTCACATTGAAGAAAAATACAGTAATCGCTTAGCTGTCATTGAGGATTTACATTTCATACTTGGCAAAGTTGATGAAGCCCATGGGATTGTTGTGGATTTTTCTAAAACGTATGATGAATCTTTGGTTTCAGATTTAGAAACATCAATGGAACTGATTAATAGTTTGCTAAACCAATTTACAGAAAACCCGTTATTGGATTATTACAGTACGGAAGATACAGCACACTTAGATAGTATCATAAAAAATTACAGTCTATTTGAATCCAGTCTAAAATCTATAAGAGAGCAAATGCTAAATTTTGATTTAGAAACCTTTTTAATAGACTATGATTTAGAAAAGAATAGCTATCTTACATTAATGCAAGCATTTTCAGCTCATGACAGAGCCTCTTTCCAATACCTTTTACAAACTGAAACAGAGTTAGATAAGCTTGCTGAGAGCATCATTTTAACAGTCATCATAATCTCTATAACATTAGTTGTACTTATCATTTCTTTTGCTAGTTGGGTTTATTTAAGTACTTCTAAAGATATCGTACAGGTTATTAATAAATATAAAGGCTTATCATCTGGTGATTTTAGAATTAGTACAGGCTCAAATAAAAAGAATGAATTAGGTAAACTAGCTGATAATATAGATGGCTTAGTAGAAGTATTGAAAACAACCTTTTTCGATATAAAAGAATTTGTAGAGAAATTAAAGAACCTTTCTGTAAAGACTAAGACAAATATGACGAGTAGTAATGCTAGTATTGAAAATACAGCAGGTGCTGTAGAGGAAATAACTAGGGGGATAGACCAGCAGGCCAGTGCAGCTGAGGAGTCTTTACTCCACGTAACTGAATTAACAGATAAACTCCATGTTACGGTTGAGTCGTTGGACATGTTTAAGAAAAATGTAACTAAAACAGATGATGAGATTAACTCTTTTTCTAAAAGTTTAGCTAATGTCTCTAATAATTCTAAAGATGTAGAAGAAACAAACAATACATTATTAGTTTCATTCACTGAGTTATTGTCTAGTTTCGAAAATATAGATGAATTATCTAAACAAATCGTAAATATTGCTTCCAGCATTAAAATAGTGTCTTTAAATGCATCTATTGAGGCGAATAGAGCAGGGGCAGACGGTAAAAGCTTCAATGTAGTGGCAGAAGAGGTAAGAAACTTATCGACACAAACATCAGAAGTTTCTAAAGAAATTTTAGAAGTCGTAAAAGTTAATGTTGATAAGATGGCTAATTTCCAACAATTATTACAGTTTGCAAATAACAAAAATGAAGAAAATGGTAAAAATACAAAAATAGTCATGAACAGCTTTGAAGACGTTAGTATTCGTTTTAACGCTATGTTAGAGGAACTAGCACTAATAAATAATAACCTTATAGACGTTCAACAAAAGGCGACTATCATCCAAAGTAACGTGAGAGAGACGAGTGCAACAAGTCAGCAAACAAGTGCTGTGATGCAAGAGATCTCTAGCAGTTTTGAAAAGCAAGTAGATTCCATGAAGAAAATAGCAGATTACACGAATGAGCAAGTGACATTGGCTAATGAGCTTAGTGAAAAGTCTAGTCAATTTAAAATGTAAGTCATGAACTTACGTCCTTCGTTCTTTCATGTGATTCCTAACAACCTATATTCATGGTCTGCACCTACGCTGTATAGCACAGCAAGGGTGCAGACCTTTTTTATTTGTTGTATTTCGTATGAAGGTATTTAACGAGATACCACTTAAGTTCGTGGCATATTTCCTACTTAATATTAAACAAGTCAAGTGATAAGAATGAATAAAGCGTTGAAAAATAAAATTTTACGCTTACACTTTTCATGGCTAATTTGAATTCGATTGTGTTTCATGTTAATGTATTCATTAACTTTTTTAGCTTGGCTATTTTCGTATTGATAACAGTAAACACTTATAATTACTACAATAAATCGCTGACATAAGCGTATAAAATCTCGTTGTTATTTTGTAATAACATCAATGAATTTTACGAAAAGAGCCTTTAGCATATTGCAAAGAAAGGTGATTTATACATCATGAAGAAAGAACAATGGAATTCAAAGCTAGGTTTTATTTTGGCAGCTGCAGGCTCAGCAATTGGGCTAGGAGCTGTTTGGAAGTTCCCATATATGGCCGGCACAAATGGGGGCGGGATATTTTTTCTCCTGTTTTTACTTTTTACACTTCTTATCGGCATGCCGATGCTGTTGGCTGAGTTTGTCATTGGCAAAGCAACAGGTAAAAATGCCATCTCCGCTTTTAAACAATTAGCCCCTCGATCACTATGGTACGGAATCGGTTATTTAGGTGTCATTGCAAGTTTTATATTATTATCTTTTTATAGTGTTGTGGGTGGCTGGATCATTTTATATTTGATTAGAAGTGCATCTGGAAGGCTTAGCAACCTTCCAACTGAATCTTATGGACAACTATTTGATTCAATTATAGAAAGTCCACTAGAAGCAACGATTGCACAATTTTCATTTATTCTCTTGACTATCCTTGTTGTGCAAGGTGGGATACAAAAAGGTATAGAACGAGCTAGCCGTGTTATGATGCCGGCGCTATTTCTTCTTTTTATCATTTTAGTTTTCCGGTCATTGACACTTGATGGTGCGATAGAGGGGGTAAAATTCTTCTTACAGCCAAATGTAGGTGAAGTTACAAAAGAGACCGTTTTTCTTGCATTAGGGCAATCACTCTTTTCATTAAGCCTTGGAATTTCCATCATGGTTACATATAGTTCATACTTACCTAAAAAAGAAAATATTGTAAAATCAGCGTCATGGATTGTAACGTTGAATATTGTCATATCTTTATTAGCAGGACTAGCTATATTTCCAGCTGTTTTTTCTCTTGGTTTTGAGCCAGATACAGGTCCAGGACTAATTTTTGTCGTCATACCAGCTGTATTTAATGAGATAGCATTTGGAGGATTATTCCTAACAACATTCTTATTATTGCTATTATTTGCAACGTTAACATCGTCCTTTTCAATTTTAGAAATCATCGTAGCTGCACTGATTAAAGAACAACAAGAAAAAAGAAAAGTCGCTACTTGGATTGGTGGAATCATTATTTTTATTGTAGGTATCCCGTCAGCATTATCATTTGGAATGTTGAAGGATATCAAAGTATTTAATAAAACAATATTTGATTTAGCAGATTACTTTGTAAGTAACATATCTCTACCTGTGGGATCATTACTTATTTCGTTATTTGTCGGTTATCAAGTATCTCGTCCAATTCTAGAAAAAAGTTTTAATGTATCATCACAGGTTGGAAACTATTTATTTCGATTTTGGTACGTTAGTGTTCGCTTCCTCATCCCGTTAGGCATATTCCTTGTTCTATTTTTAGGAGCTTAATACTAAATGAGTAAAAGACACTGGGACTTTTCCCAGTGTCTTAAATAAAATCCTCTATTTAAATTTCCGTATTTATAAAACGATGATATTCACATATAAACACATCTTGCTAATATAATTAAGATTTTTAAGTTTACGAACAGCCTTATTTTTTCAGAACGAGCTCCTCTTTTTCTTTTATAATTTCTTCCATACGCTTTCGATCTCGTTCTAGAATAGGCTTTAAATATCTTCCAGTATAAGAAGTGTCTTGCTTAACTACCTGTTCTGGTGTACCTGTTGCAATAATTTTTCCACCTTTATCTCCACCTTCAGGGCCAAGGTCAATTAGATAATCAGCAGCTTTAATAATATCTAGGTTATGTTCAATTACTAAAACGGTATCTCCATTTTCTACTAGTCTTTGAAGTACCTTTAATAACCGTGAAATATCATCTACATGTAAACCAGTCGTTGGCTCGTCTAAAATATACAGAGACCTTCCCGTTGAACGTCGGTGTAGTTCCGATGCTAATTTTACCCGCTGAGCCTCACCGCCTGATAATGTCGTAGCAGGCTGTCCAAGCGTAATATAGCCTAGACCAACATCGTAGATCGTTTGAAGCTTCCGCCTGATTTTAGGAATATTTTCAAAGAAAGAGAGTGAATCTTCTACTGTCATTTCTAATATCTCTGATATATTCTTATCCTTATACCTCACTTCTAAAGTTTCGCGATTATAGCGTTTCCCATGACATACCTCACAAGGAACATAAACGTCAGGTAAGAAGTGCATTTCAATTTTTATAATTCCGTCACCACGGCACGCTTCACAGCGACCACCTTTAACATTAAAGCTAAAACGTCCTTTTTTATATCCTCTAACCTTTGCTTCATTTGTAGCGGCAAATACATCCCTAATATCATCAAACACACCTGTATATGTAGCTGGGTTTGAACGTGGAGTTCGGCCGATTGGTGATTGATCAATGTCAATAACCTTATCCAAATATTCTATTCCTTTGATTTCTTTATGCTCACCAGGCCTTGATTTTGCCTTGTGAAGCTTTTGAGCTAACGATTTGTGTAAAACCTCGTTAATCAGTGTACTCTTCCCTGATCCAGACACACCTGTAACAGATATAAATGTGCCTAAAGGAATTTTGACTTTCGCATTTTTTAAGTTATTTTCCTTTGCACCAACGATTTCAATATAACGACCATCAGGTTTACGACGTTCTGTTGGCAGAGGAATAAACTTGATTCCCGACAAGTATTGGCCAGTTAATGATTGTGGGTCATTCATAACTTCTTCAGGCGTACCTGCAGAAACAACCTGTCCTCCGTGGATTCCTGCGCCTGGGCCGATATCAATTAAATGGTCAGCTGCTAACATAGTATCCTCGTCGTGTTCCACGACGATTAATGTATTACCGATATCTCTCATGTTTTTTAATGTTTGTATAAGACGATCGTTATCACGCTGATGTAAACCAATTGAAGGTTCATCTAGAATATATAAAACACCTGTTAACCTTGATCCAATCTGTGTCGCTAAACGTATTCTTTGGGCTTCTCCTCCAGAAAGTGTTCCAGCTGACCGGTGTAAAGTTAAATAATCTAGTCCAACATTGTTTAAAAAGCCTAAGCGCTCACTAATCTCTCGTAAAATCATGTTAGCTATTGTCATTTCTTTGTCAGTCAGTTTAAGGTTCTCAAAGAAATCTAGCGCTTCTGTAATAGAAAAAGAAGTAATTTCACCAATATGCTTTTGATCTATTAATACAGCTAAACTTTCTTTCTTTAAGCGATAGCTTTTACACGTTGGGCAAGACTGCTGTGCCATATACTTTTCCATTTGCTCACGAATATAATCCGAGCTCGTTTCACGATATCTACGCTCAATATTAGGTATAACCCCTTCAAAAATAATATGATTTTCACGCACTTGACCAAAGTCATTTTCATAACGGAAATATATCTCTTCATTCCCACTACCATGCAGTACTTTCTCAAACAAATGCTTAGGTATGTCCTTTACTGGGACATTCATATCTATTCCGTAATGATCACAAACAGCCTTTAATAATTGAGGGTAGTATTGAGAGCTTTGTGGTTCCCACGGAGCAATAGCATGTTCTAGTAATGATAGATCCCAATTAGGAATAACTAAATTAAGATCTACTTCAAGCTTAGTACCTAGTCCATCACAACTTGGACACGCTCCAAATGGACTGTTGAATGAAAACATTCTCGGCTCCAATTCCCCTATTGAAAATCCACAATGTGGGCATGCGTGAAGCTCACTAAATAACAGCTCCTCTTCGCCTATTACGTCAATGATTACTTTACCTTCACCTAACTTCAATGCGGTTTCTAGCGAATCTGATAGCCTTGAAGCAATGCCATCCTTTATGACAATCCGATCGATGACGATTTCAATTGAGTGCTTTTTGTTTTTTTCTAATGTTATATTTTCTGTAAGCTCAGTCATTTCACCATCAACACGAACACGAACATAGCCCTGTTTTTTAATTTCCTCAAAAGTCTTCACATGTGTCCCTTTACGCCCGGAAACGATTGGAGCAAGAACTTGCATTTTCGTTCTCTCAGGGTATTGCAAAATGCGATCAACCATCTGCTCTATCGTTTGAGATGTAATTTCTATATGATGATTAGGACATACTGGACGTCCTACACGAGCATATAATAGCCTTAAATAATCATATATTTCAGTAACTGTACCGACTGTTGATCGAGGGTTACGACTTGTCGTTTTTTGGTCTATCGATATGGCTGGAGAAAGCCCATCGATTGCATCGACATCAGGTTTGTCCATTTGTCCTAAGAATTGACGTGCATATGCTGATAATGATTCAACATAGCGCCGTTGACCTTCCGCATAAATGGTATCAAATGCTAACGAAGATTTACCTGAACCAGAGAGACCAGTTAAGACAACAAGCTGGTCTCTTGGTATTGTGACGTCGATGTCTTTTAAATTATGAGCTCTAGCTCCTTTGACAATGATTTTATCCTTTACCATGCTCTTATTTTCATCCTTCCGCTTTTAACTCGATCAATATGTCACGCAGTTCAGCTGCACGTTCGAAGTGGAGTGCTTTTGCAGCATCCTTCATTTCTTTTTCCATATCTGCAATTAGCTTTTGTCGTTCTGTTTTGGTCATTTTTACTTTTGGTTTGTTTGTTTCGTATGTTTCTTGATTTTCCGCTGCATAAGTTGCCTGTATGACATCTCGGACTTCTTTTCTTATTGTTTTTGGCGTAATGCCGTGCTTTTTGTTATGAGCTTCTTGTATTTCACGACGCCGCTTCGTCTCTTTAATGGCAATATCCATTGAATTGGTCACATGATCGGCATACATAATGACTCTACCGTTTTCATTACGTGCAGCCCTTCCCATTGTCTGGATTAGCGACCTTTCCGATCTTAAGAATCCTTCTTTATCGGCGTCTAAAATAGTAACTAGAGAAACTTCTGGTATATCTAAACCTTCCCTTAATAAATTTATACCAACGAGTACATCAAATTTACCAAGTCGGAGATCACGTATAATCTCTATTCGTTCAAGCGTTTTAATTTCTGAGTGGAGATATGTAACTTTTATGCCTATTTCTTTGAGGTAATCTGTTAGGTCCTCTGACATTTTCTTTGTCAATGTTGTAACTAGCACGCGTTCTTTTCTCGCTATACGCACTTGAATTTCCCCGATAAGGTCATCAATTTGTCCTTCAATTGGGCGCACATCGATTAATGGATCTAATAACCCTGTTGGGCGAATAATCTGTTGAACCATTTCAGGAGAATGCTCCAATTCATAAGGACCAGGTGTTGCTGATACATAGACTATTTGGTTCACATGCTCCTCAAACTCTTCAAAACGTAACGGGCGGTTATCTAATGCTGATGGCAACCGAAAACCATGATCTACAAGCATCTGCTTTCGAGCTTTATCACCGTTAAACATACCTCGAATTTGTGGTAATGACACATGTGATTCGTCAATAACAATTAGAAAATCATCAGGAAAATAATCAATCAGCGTATATGGTGTGGATCCCGCTTCACGGAGTGTTAAATGCCGCGAATAATTTTCAATTCCAGAACAAAAACCCATTTCCCTCATCATTTCCAGATCATATCTAGTACGTTGCTCAATTCTTTGGGCTTCAAGTAATTTGTCATCGTCACGAAGCTCTTTCAAACGCTCTTCAAGTTCTTGTTCAATATTTTTCATGGCAATTTGCATTTTTTCTTCTCGTGTTACGAAATGTGATGCAGGAAAAATAGCCACGTGTTCACGCTCACCGATAATTTCCCCTGTTAAAGCGTCGACTTCACGTATACGATCAATCTCATCTCCAAAAAATTCTATGCGTATACAATGTTCGTCTCGTGATGCTGGAAAGATTTCAACTACGTCTCCACGTACCCGAAACGTTCCTCTCTTAAAGTCAATATCATTTCTGTCATATTGAACATCGACGAGTTTTCTAAGCATTTGATCACGCTCTATTTCCATTCCAACACGTAATGACACGACGAGCTCACTATATTCCTCTGGGGAACCTAGACCATATATGCAAGATACACTCGCAATAATAATAACGTCCTTCCGTTCAAGTAATGAAGAAGTTGCTGAGTGACGCAGCTTATCAATTTCATCGTTTATACTGGCGTCCTTTTCAATAAAAGTATCGGTTTGTGGAACATACGCTTCAGGTTGATAATAGTCATAATAACTAACAAAATATTCCACAGCATTATTAGGAAAAAACTCTTTAAACTCACTATATAGCTGTCCTGCAAGCGTTTTATTATGAGCAATAATTAAAGTAGGTTTATTAACTTCCTTAATTACATTAGAGATCGTAAACGTTTTTCCCGTACCAGTTGCCCCTAATAATGTTTGATGCTTTTTCTTTTGTGTAATACCGTCTACAATTTCAGTAATTGCCTGTGGCTGGTCACCAGACGGTTTAAAAGCTGAGACTAACTCGAACTGATCCATTTTTGACGAAAGCCCCCAATCCCGTAGTAGTTGTATTATCATTGTACCATATTTTATCATTAATTAAACAAAAATACGAACTTATATTCGTTTTTTAACAAATCACCATTACTTTAAAGAAAGAAAATAACAGGGCACCTTTCGTAAACTTTGTCGCAATAGTTGCTATAATTGAAGATTAAAACATCATTTTACTTAACAGTCATCGTTTTATAGAAGAAAAGATGCCGCGAAACTCTAGTTGTGTACTTGTTTATATGTTAGTACGAAACAACATTTTTTATTGATACAAGATTAAAATGGATGAAAATGATATTAAATGGATAACTTCTAGGTTTGCACTCGGGGTATCGCTCCTCGTATATTTTTTAGAGGTTTCTGTTATTTATCGTAGAATGGCATTATGTAGAGTTTTAAAGAAAACTTAGCAAGCACAGGGAAAGGTAAACATCAATAAATTGTAACTTACACTTAAGAAAAAGCTTCATTTTCTCATCCAATAGTATGGTATTTATTTTATAATAGCAGCTTTCTTGAGCTATACATTTCTGATAGATGGGGATAATTATGCTCTCATCTCTACAATAGGAGTATTTGTATTTCCGCAAAAACTTTCTTATTACTGAATTAATTCTACATCATTATACAAAACTATAGGGTCTGACCCTAGCTGCTACAACACATTAACGCAGCGGGAGTCAGACCCCTTATTTTTCTAGCATAATTGTTAAGCTAATGAGTGTCACGAGGATTGTGGCGCCCATGTCTGCTAGAATGGCAATCCATAAAGTTAGCCAGCCAGGGATTGTTAATAAAAGCGCAATGACTTTTAACCCTAGTGCTAAAGTGATATTAAGTTTAATCGTTCTATTCACCTTTTTCGCAATGGATACAGCACTGGGCAGTTTACCTAGATGGTCTTGCATTAAAACAATATCAGCCGTTTCAATCGCACTATCTGTTCCTTTTCCCATCGCTATGCCAAGATCAGCGACCGCTAGAGCAGGTGCATCATTTATACCGTCACCAATCATCGCTACTTGTCCATGCTCATGTATATTTCTTATTTTATCTACTTTTTCTTCTGGAAGAAGGTTTGCGTAAAAATCTGTTACGCCTACTATTCTAGCTACCTTTTCAGCTGTTTTCCCGTGATCACCCGTAAGCATAATTGTATGTTTTATACCCTTTTTGTGGAGCTCTTTCATAACAACTTTACTTTCCTCACGTATCTCGTCAGATATACCAAAGATTCCTAACACATGCTGTTGATCAGCGACGATAACTAGTGTGAGCCCTTCGCTCTTTAGGCGATCAATATCTAACTGTTTATTTTCATCAAAGTGTATGTGAGGCATACTTTTTTCATTACCGACAAAATAAGTTTTGTCACTAATTTTCGCAATGACACCACGTCCAGTTGCCGTTTCTATATCATCTGCCTCAACGTAAGCTATTTCTTTTTCAGCAAACTTTTTCATGATCGCTTTTGCTAATGGATGTGAAGATTTACTTTCAACAGCTCCTGCAATGCTTAACAAATTGTTATCATACTCGATAATTGTTTCTACGTGAGGCTGTCCTTTTGTTAACGTACCTGTTTTATCAAATGCAATGGATTCAATTTTCCCTAACTGCTCTAGGAAAACACCGCCTTTTACGAGAATACCGTTCCGTGCGTTGCGTGTAATCCCAGATACTATCGCAATTGGTGAAGATAATATTAATGCACAAGGGCAGCCTACGATTAACACAGCTAAACCTTGATAAAACCATGGCCCCCAAGCATCCCCGAATAACAATGGGGGTACAACCATAACAAGTAAAGAAATGATCATTATAATTGGTGTATAGTACTTAGCAAATTTGTTAATAAACTGCTCAGTTGGTGTCTTCGTTTCCTGTGCTTCTTGCACAAGGTGTAAGATTTTGGCCAAGGATGAATCCTCATATGCTTTTAAAATCTTCACCTTAAGGACACCTTCATTATTAATGCTGCCACCAAACACATTGGTGCTTGCTTCTTTTTCTACTGGTAATGATTCACCAGTAATCGCTGCTTCGTTTACCGAGCTTTTACCATCAATTACGACACCATCAGATGGTATTTTTGCCCCAGGCTTCACAAGGACGATGTCATCTTCTGTTAAAGTTGAAATAGGAACGACTTGTTCAATACCATTCGTAATTAATATTGCATCTTTTGGAGCAACTTGTAGTAATTTCTCCATTGATTTTCTGGCCTTTTCCATACCGAGACCTTCAAGGTATTCATTTAAACCGAACAAGATGGCAACAATTGTCGCTTCCTTCCATTCACCAATTGAAATTGCTCCAATTAAAGCGATCGTCATTAACGTATCAATATTGAATTTAAAACGAACTAAGTTTTTAGCCCCTTTTATAAATGTTTGATATCCGCTGATGACAATTGCCACAAGATATAATGAAACAGCTAGTAGAGTTGGTATTGATGATTCCAATAAAATGGTTAACAAAAATAACGTCGTAGAAATCCCTAAGTACATCTTTATTTTATTTGTACCATGGGAATGGGTATGTGAATGATCGTGACCTTCTGTTGTTATAAGGGCTGCACCATCACTAGCAAGAATTTTTTTAACTTTGTTGAGGTCGATACTTTCATCAACCTTTAACTTAGACGAGTTGTATAATAAGGCAGCTGATTCACCATGATCTAGCCCTTTAATCTGCTTTTCCATATCAGCTGCACAATTCGCGCAGCTCAAACCTTCAATTTTATACTCTTTCATTGTCTAGCTCCTTTTTACTATTCTAATGATGTAGAGCATGGTTTATAGTTTGTTCAAGAATATCCATTACATGTTCATCGTCTTGAGAATAGAATAAAGTGGTGCCTGCTCTTCTGTATTTCACTAATCGTAAATTTTTTAAAAAGCGTAGTTGATGAGATACAGTTGATTGCAGTAAGCCCAATTTATCAGCAATTTCATTTACTGAGCATTCTTGAGCTGATAACAAATGGAGAATTCGTATTCTTGTAGGATCAGATAACGCTTTGAACGTTTGAGAAACGATAAATAACGTTTCTTCATCTAATTCCTCATAAGCTGTTTTTATATCAATGTGATCTTTTTTGTCAGTCATTCAATATCACACCTTTTCTATAATATTTATATGTACATATGTTCATATTGACAATAATTTGATTTAAAACTACCATAGCTGTCTTATAATCGTCAATAAAATTCTTGCAATTTACTAAAAAAATTTGACAATTAGGCACTTACTACATATGATGTAATTAAAAGTTGGTCGAGGGAAACATATTAAGTTTCACCCATACATTTAGGCTAGGGGGAATATTCATGTGTATATCCAATAAAATAAATGAATTGTACCATTTTACATCTGGAGATGAAGTAAAAATTGATCGGTTAGATATCTCCGGAACAATGAGAAGAAGATTACTAGATTTGGGCTTCGTTCCTGGAGCGACCGTAAAAGTCCTACAGCGCAGCCCTTTGGGTGATCCAATTGCATTTGCGGTCAGTGACACTGTCATTGCCTTAAGAAAAGAAGAAAGCTCTAAAATTTATGCTACGAAAATAGGAGGGGAATCACGTTGAGTACATTTACTATTGCGCTCGCAGGGAACCCCAATACTGGAAAAAGCACGTTATTTAATACTCTTACTGGCTTACGCCAACATACTGGTAATTGGCCGGGAAAAACAGTGTTACGAGCGGAAGGAGATTTTGAACATCAAGAAAACCAATTTAAAGTGATCGATTTACCAGGAACATACTCATTATACTCAAATTCAGCCGACGAAGAAGTTGCAAGGAATTATATATTGTTTGAAAAGCCAGATGTTACAGTCGTTGTTATAGACGCAACTGCGCTAAAAAGAAATTTAAATTTAGCGCTACAAATTATGGAGATGACAGGCCAAGTAATTGTCTGTGTCAATTTAATTGATGAAGCTAAGAGAAAAGGAATTCATATTAATGAAGAAAAACTAGCTAGAACTCTTGGGGTACCTGTAGTAAAAATCTCTGCCAGAAACAAAACAGGTATTAATACTTTGTTAGATCAGATTAATAAAATGTGCCTTGGACAAACTGAGACTAAACCATACCAAATTCAATATAACGATGAATTAGAGGAGGAGATTACTAACCTCATCCCAAAAATTCAAAATGTGCTTGGCACTAACTTACCTTTGAGATGGATTGCACTGCGTATTTTAGACGGAGATACGAGTTTAATAGAAGAACTTAAGCTACATTTAACAGGACAGAAGGAGGTTCAACACCTTGCAGAGTCAAATCCAGTTCAACCAGGATGCCATTGATCAATTATTTGCCCAAGCAACAGAGAGCTCCTCTGACGATAGAACGAGAGATCAAATTGTATCAAAAATTTATGAAACATCAAATGCTATTACATCAGATGTTTTGACGCTCGATCAGCAAGATAGATTTCAAAGATCTGAAAAGATAGATAAAATTCTCACATCTCCTATTTGGGGTTTCCCGATTATGCTAGCAATTTTAGGGCTCATATTTTATCTAACAATCGCAGGCGCGAACGTACCATCTTCTATGCTAGCAACATTTTTTGGCACCATCGAAGGTTACATTACGGCTGCATTTAATGCGGTAAATGCACCAGATTGGTTACATGGGGTCTTAGTATTAGGACTATATAGAGGGACGTCTTGGGTCATAAGCGTCATGCTACCGCCAATGGCGATTTTCTTCCCTGTCTTTGCTTTACTAGAAAACTATGGGTATTTACCTCGTGTAGCATTTAATATGGATCGGTTATTCAAGCGTGCCGGCGCACACGGAAAACAATCGTTAACGATGGCGATGGGCTTTGGATGTAATGCCGCGGCAATCATGTCGACTAGAATTATAGAATCTCCACGGGAGAGAATGCTAGCAATTCTTACTAATAATTTTGTACCTTGCAATGGACGCTGGCCAACAATTATTTTAATGGCATCATTGTTTATGGCTGCAAGCTTCACTGGAGGTACTGCCACACTTGTTACAGCAGCAACTGTTATGGGTATCGTCTTATTTGGTATCGTCGTGACGTTATCAGTATCGTGGATATTATCCAAAACAGCGTTAAAGGGTGTTCCAACTCACTATACTTTAGAGCTACCGCCTTATCGTAAGCCACAATTTTGGAATACAATTGTAAGAGCTACACTTGATAAATCTTTATTTGTGTTAAAACGAGCAATTATTATCGCAGCACCAGCAGGTGTACTCACATGGATCTTCGCAAACATTTATATTGGGGATACGAGTGTCTTAATGTATGTTGTCAACTTCTTAGACCCATTTGCACAGCTGCTCGGGCTTGATGGATTTATCTTAATGGCATTTATTTTGGGCTTACCAGCAAATGAAATTGTCTTGCCAATTTTATTAATGGGATATTTATCTACAGGTGCCATGCTAGAGGTAGAAGATTTAAATTCTTTAAAGAATATCTTCATCGATAATGGATGGACTTGGTTAACAGCCCTTAATGTCATGCTTTTCTCATTACTCCATTATCCTTGTGGAACAACATTAGTAAATATATATAAAGAAACTAAAAGTGCAAAATGGACATTTCTATCGTTCTTAATTCCTACACTCATCGCAGTAGGGGTAACATTCATTATCGCACAAATCGTAAGAGGGCTAGGCCTAGTATAAGAGCTCTGACCCCCATCACTTTTAAATTGTTAAGGTGATGGGGGTTCTTTTTAACTTTTGCTATCAAATTAGTACCTTAAAAAGTGGTTTTATAGGTTAGTCATCGTTGT
The DNA here is from genome assembly GCF_033963835.1 of Cytobacillus sp. IB215665. Taxonomy (NCBI): domain Bacteria; kingdom Bacillati; phylum Bacillota; class Bacilli; order Caryophanales; family Bacillaceae; genus Cytobacillus; species Cytobacillus sp. IB215665. The sequence goes on along the minus strand of NZ_JAXBME010000001.1, from coordinate 406,793 downwards.
ACAATAGAAAAGATGCCACGAACGCTTGGTGTAGAAATGCTTATATGTAAAAATAAAAGCAACAAATAATGCGAAAATATCCACGGTCACTTTTTTATAATTGAGACTTAAATACAATACAAATATTGTGTTTTCTTACTACCAAAACAAAACTAAGGGATCTGACCTCCTACTAATTTAACGCTACAGCAACGTGGATCAGACCCCTTTGATAAATGCTTTTAGTAAGAATAGTTCATCTTCATTTGGTTTTCTGTTGTAGTGGTTTACGAATTTTTGGGTTGCCTGTTGTTCTGTGTCGTTACTTTCCACTAAATCCCCTATCGCTTTTACTACATTTAGATAATAGTCGGCCAATTGCTGTTTCGTTTCAGGATTTATATGTGATGAAACATAGTAATCGACATCATAGCTTAATATTTTGTCTATTAGGGGGTAAATATTTTCTTTTGAATATTTAAATGATCGTTCATAAATATCAACCCATAAGCAGTCCGAGATGACAAGCACTCTCTCTTCAGGTATGTGGATCACGATAGAATCGGGTGCATGGTCTCCACCTACATGTTCCAATATACAAGTCACTCCACCAAGATCAACAGTTAATTTACTTGAAAATGTCATATCAGGAAGCTGTATTGTTAATTGCTTTCTTTCATCCTCTGTTATCGCTCTTAATAGGTAGTCCTGACAAAATTCACTTTCTATTCCTGCTTGAACACGCTCTATAATTGATTTGTCGTCCCATTCAAATCGGCTCATTTCCGTAAGCTTTTCTTTCGTCATTTCGTGTGAGATAGTTGGGAGATTCATTGTCTTAATCCCAAAAACATGATCCCAATGCCAGTGTGTAATAGCTAAATAGCTTGGATTTGGAACATTTAACTGCCGAACTTCCTCTAAAAATTTTTCCGCATGTTTTGGGGAATGTCCCGCATCTATTACAAGGCTTTTTTCTTTACCTACTATAAGTAATAAAATCGGCTGATCTGTTTCTTGATTAAAATCCATATAATATATATTTTTTGTAAGAGTATGTAACATCATTCATTCCTCCCATAATAATGACTCACGGTTTATATACTAACAAAATGATAATAACAACTGTTAAGGATTACAGTGCTCAAACTCACATTCATCCATTTTTTACTAATTTCTTATTCATGGTACATCATTCTTCTTACTATATTGGATAAATACACCTGTATAAAATAAATTAAAACACTTGTACAATGTGACTATATACCAATAATTAAGGCTGTTTTCTCATTGATTGTTGTTTTTCTTATTAAGAAGTAAACGCGTACCCAACTAGAGTTCGTAGCTTCTTTTCTTCTCTAAAGAAAATAAATTCTATAATACACATCTGTTTCACAAATTCAAGTGAAAATAAGCCACAATATTTACGAAAATGTCCATAAATAAAGAAAGGTGCAGAAAAATAGTGAAAGAGCTAGGGGAAATATTTACAAGTCTAATTATTGTTTTAGTCATTCTCATCGGTGCGATTTTCCTCTTTAGTTTGTCTGCAGGATTCATTATCCGCTGGTTGATGTGAAGAGCTAGCTGAAAACAATTGAAAAGAAAAAATCAATTGAGGAGGCGTCCACATATATGACTACCTCCTCAATGTACATCCTTATTATATTTTCCGTTTAAGCCATGATTTACGCACCTTAACTGCTTTCGTATTAACTTATCTTTCATACTAAGATAGGCATTCAAAATAGTACAATCACAAATTATTTTTGCTTAATATATCCATGCCAACTAAAACACCTTTACGATATCGTCAATACATTCACAATAGAGGTTTCATGTAAGAAAAAAAGAGATGGCTAAACACCATCTTTTCTTGTTGAATTATGAGCTATGTACGACTTCATAGATTTCTATCTTTGATCCAGTTGCAGTTGTGCCACGTGTTCGACGCTCAGCGTGAGCTTGACGAAAAGCTTCACTTTCAGTCCATGCCTTAAAATCTTCCTTGCTTTCCCATTTAGTATATACGACTTGTTTCTCTTCTTCAGACGAGCTTAAAAATTGAAATTCTACACAACCTGGTACCTTCTTCATATTTTCAGCACTCTTGCTAAATAACTCAACCATTTTTGACTTACCGTCTTCAGGTACAGTTAACACATTCATAACTACATACATGTTGTAACCCCTACTTTCTGTTATCGGATAAGATCTTTTTAACTACGTTACATTCCTATCTCCATCATAACAGCTAACCTTTGCATTATTCAATTCTTATACTTAATCGTCATAGTAACACAACAATATTACAATAATTTTTTTGGCTGTTTTCGTATAGAATGTTGTTTTTCGCACAAAAAAACAAACCCGCATATAGCTAAGCTTCGGGGTATCTTTGTTAAAAAATTTGTGTAAAACGACGTTTATAGCAAAGGTTTACGTAAAGGGCATTTATTTAAGAAACAGCTGTTTTCATAATGAATTATTGCTGGTCAAACCTTCTCTACTATATAAAGATGATAAACGTTTATAACCGTTTCTTGTGGTTTTAATTTAGTAACAATAGCAAGCCAATAACAATAAGACTGACCATTATAACCCTTAAGTACACATATATGTGTATTACTTAAAAAGGATTTTGGTCAGCCTTACCTTAAAACATTAGCTATTTTTTCGCAATAAGCGCTAAACATGAGTTTAACTAACGTTAACAAAACACTTGTTTATAAAAATGGTTTAATTTTCGGAAACACTTTTATTGCATTTTGATAAAAAACATCCTCGTGATGCTGCTCTGGTACTAACTCCTTCACTAAATCAATGTATGCCTGTATCGGAGCAAGTGGCCAATCTGTGCCAAATAATAGCTTGTCGTAATGATCACAAAACGTTAAAGCATGACGAATATGATCTAAAAAGTTGGAGTTTAAATGCTTTTCAATATCTTGTTTTGTACCAACAAGCCATCCAGATAAATCTGCGTACATATTGGAGTTTTTATATACTACTTCTGCCCCATCTAACACCCATGGATCTCCGAGGTGAGCCATCAGTAATGTGACATCACGATGTTCTACAGCAACTTCATCAAGCGTGAGAGGATGGGAATACTTCAATAATCCTCTATCTGAATAAGTATCTCCTGTATGAAATACGACTGGTAGCCCATATTTCGCAGCTAATTCATATACTGGCTTATAAACGTCATCATACGCATAAAAAGGATAGTACCCTAAATAAATTTTTATCCCAACTACATGAGGCTTCTGAACTTCTTTCTCGAGCATTCGCAATGATTCCTTAGTTAAAGTATAAGGATTAACCCCTGCACAATATACAAAAGAAGGAGGGATTGACGACGATAAATCAATCCCCATTGGTGTTTGTGCGTACTTTGAAGGAAATCCTTGATTGGACGTTTCAGTTAACCCCATTGCAATCCCAAGTACAACATTCGCCTCTTTAAATTCCTTTACGATTCCTTCAGATGAGTAATTAACTTTTGACATTTCATCTGCAGTTTGAAAGAAGCTATTAATTTTTGAAAAATGCAGATGAGCATCAATTATTTTCATGCGATTGTTCCTCTTTTGTAAAGACTAAATTTGCTAAATGACCCAGTGCCTTGTGATTAATTTTATCCTTGCCTACTGTGATGAGTAACGGTTTTGTAAATATTGTTTGACGATTAGCTAAATGTAGCTTTTGATCGATACTTGTAAAAGTTACATCCTTGTTCATATATACTTCAGTATCTGATACTTCGTCATGTTGAATGATGTGCAATATTTCGTCTACTTGTTCCCCACCAAACACATGCTGGAGTTCTAGCTTAGCCTCGTATTCCGCGCCACCACCAGTAACCTTCACATCACCATTTTGTATAAAGGTTTTGTTCAAATGTGAATTAGGTTTGATTAACAATTCAGTTTCCAATTTTTTATCGAGTAGGTAAGTACCTGTATGTTGTTCAATTTTCGAGAAATGAGCAACGACAGGTACTCCCGGTAGCATCATAAAATATTGGTGAAAATTAAGTCCTTTATATTTTTTGTGTTCCGTAATGCTCGTTGAAATTTCTAAACCTTCCCATACATTATGAAATTGATCCTTTAAAGTAGCAAACTGAATCGAAGATGATTCCTTGCTCCAAGAACGGTTACTCATATCACTCATTGTGCTACGAATACCACCTGACCATGGATTCCACCACGATTTAGACGTTAGCTTCGGAAAGGATGAATCCAACCATTCTACTCCATTCATTTTTAATGAAAATAGCGTAGGGAAAAAGTCTGTTGACGCTCCTATATCTATTAAACCATTATTCACTCTATGAACTTTTAGGTCATCCTCTTCAACAATATGATGCACAACTTTATCATTTGAAGGTTTCAGTAAGACGCGGTCTGAATAATATGCTATATTATTACGTCGATCTTTCACCTTCACATGCACGAACGGATCATGAATGTGCTTAACTGGGACAGATACTTCATGTTCTCCTGCGTATGTGTCATTTGCCAAGTTGACTTGGACAGTTCCATCTGATGAGGTATTTTTCTTTTGTTCCGCTTTAATGACGATTTCATTTGTTGAGATAACAGGGTTTCTATCATTATATACAACCTCTATTGCATCCTGTGGCAACTGTTTGTTGACAGGCTTTCTTTCCGCAAAACGACGGAACTCTTTCCATGTTTGAAAGGCACCCATGTTGATGAAGATTGGCTCTGTTTGTACAGTCACTCCCCCATCAAGCTTACCAAGGTTTTGTTCACAATACGTGTACCAGTTTTCAAATTGCAACTGCGATTTCTTTGGCCAGCAAAATCCACTAGGGTAGGGTTTGTACTGTGAAAAAATCCAGTTTTCCGTAAGCTTAGAGCTTTCCCATTCTCCGTAAAAAGTGAAGCCTTTACCGTGTTCAACTAGCTCATTATTATAATGAAAAACTGGGTTTTCCAGACTATGATAAATCGGCTGACTTATCCACACATCTTCTGATGTAACTTCGTTACCTTGGTTCGTCAGTTGTACTGCTGCCTCTATTAAACCTTCTGCAAAAAGCTTATAAATATAAACAAATGAAATATTATTCATGGACTCTGACTCAAATGTTGCCTTTAAAACCATTGCTCCTTGTTGTTGCTCAAACTCCACCTTCGTTGGTTTTTTCTTAGAAAACTCGTCGTTATACGGCTTCCCAAGCTTAGCAAACATGAGCGTTGTCCGTTGAGAATCACTCATATTACGACCTGGAATGAATTCATTATTAAACTTACTAAAATATCCTTGGTAACTCCCATTATAAATATGCCAGTATTCATCACATTCCCCGTCAAATTGGGCGCCAATCCCTTTAAAACCAACCCCAATTCGTTTATTAAAGGTTTGTTCCGTAAGACCGTCCCTTATAACAAAAACTTCTATTTCTGGTCCATAAAAACCATAGCCATGTAACTGTGCATCAATCGGTAAAGACATTTTTTCTTTCCCTTGTAATGTTACTTCTACCTTTTGTTGCTTAATCTTTAGCAAATCCGTAGAAGGTAATGAGAAAGAAAATGTTTGCTCGCCCTTTGATTGATTTTCAATATCAATGAAAAAGGTTACCTCTTCCCCTATCATAAATTGATCTTGTGGTGCAACAGCTTTCATATTTGCAGGTAATTTCGGATTCACTCCAATTGCAAAAGTAGCTTTTTTGCCATTTATCCACACATTTGTTTGCACAGTTGGATGTGTTCGCCATGGGCTTTGCTCTTCTACATAGTCAGCGATTGAAAACATCGCTTCAATAGTCTTTTCACCTTCGACCATGACTTCATTGTCATATAAAAAACTAATTTGCCCTTGCTCTTCCCCTTCAAATCGAAGTTGAAGGGGCTTATCGGTTTTATTTATGACATGAAATTGGATTTGATGAGATTTGTTACAAACAAGTTCAAAGTCCTCTACTGTAGCTTCTACTAAATAGTCATCCGTTTCAATAAGCCGTAAACCACGGCCTGACCTTTCAAACTGCATACGTAATTTACCATAGTTCTCGTCGTTCCACGAATACTCGTAATAAACAAAATGGTTACGTTTAATATCATCTGGTATGACTTCTATTTGCCGATCACTAGCAGTATACCAATCTACTTTTGCAAAATAATCTTTCACTGCATCTGTATCGAGCACAGTTGGAATAAGATTCATCAAATGTGTAGTATCATCACGATCTTCCCAAAAGAACCCACATTTTTTGTATAGAGGAACAGCCTTCGTATTTCCGGGCCATGTATACAAATCAAGACGCGGCCATTTCCTTTGAATTACTTCGTTCAATACTCTTGTTACGAGCATTTTCCCGATCTTTTTCCCATGATAATCTGGGCGAACATTTAATAATGGAATATACATAGCTCCTCGGTCTTCACGGTATTCAGATAATGAACAATAACCAACTACCATATCTCCATCCATTGCTAAAAATACTTTAATATTACTAGAATTCTGTTCCTGCACTTTCACCTGTACACCTGTTTTTACAGATGTGGACCCTCCCCAGCCCTCTTGACTGTTATTCCACATATCTGCTACAGCTTCAGCTAATCCGTTATGATATTCTACAATATTAATATCTGATGTCACTTTCCCCATGATCATTCCCCTTATTGAGATGCTCAAAAAATCCGTCGGTGAGTCCACTCTAGAAGCTTTTTGCTTTAATTACGTTTATTCATAGCTTAATTTTTCTTCTAGAAAAATGCATCGTTATCTCAAGCCGCTTGTCATTGTTGAACACTCAGTTATAGTTTTTTCTTATTTCTACGTTTTACAATTCCTAACCTTATTAAAATCCTTTAACTTTGTTGTAATTACCATCTTAATCTCCTCCTTAGATTTTTTAGATACTAAACTATCCATGCTAATATTCAAAAAAATAGATTAATACCCATTTTTATACTAACGAATGGACAGATAATTGTAAATATTTTTTAGAATAGTAATCTTTATATTAATTTAATTATGTTTTAAGTAAGAACTTTTTTCGCTTTGCTTGTTTTTTCGTACGTAGAAATAAATACGTAACAGTTACAGTGTCTTGGCATTTTTTCTTCTATAAAAAAACGTAACAATCACATTAAACCTCATTCCGTTAAAAAATGGGAACGCCTAAACAGCAAAAAGAAATGTATGATTTTACACACATTTCTTTTTAAATGGATATTTTCACATTGACAATTGTTTAACATTAGTCCAGTACAGACAGCTATTATATATGCACTTACGTCGCTTCTTTAATTGTCTTCTTTCCCAGATAAACCATAAAGCATAAATTGAATAGTATGCTCAATCTCTTGTTCATCATCCCATTCAGCCTCAGGTAAAATCAATAACCTTGTTAGTATAAATCCAATACCAGTAGTCAAAATCATACGAATGACCGTTTTTGAGGGGAGATCAATAATATCGCCTTGCTTTTGGAACTGTTCAATTATCTTTTGCAACTGAACATAAATATGTTCAGTAAATATACTCGTAAATTGCTCTTTCAGCTCCTCCTGAAAAGGGATCTCTTGCAACAGAATTTTCAGCATCGGTAAATGCTTCTTAGCGAATTCTAAGCGGTTAGTTAATAACGCTCGAAGAAAATCCTCAGCTTGCTTGTATTGATTTTTATTAAACACTTCTTTCACGAATGATTTTGCGAGCAATGGTGTAATAATTTTTGTCCAAGTTGGAACTACGATTGAAATTAACAGGTCATGCTTCGTTTTGTAATGTCGAAAAATTGTACCCTCTGCTACCCCAGCCCTTTTAGCTATTTCACTAGTAGATGATGCTGCAAATCCCTTTTCGGAAAATATTTCAACAGCAGCCTCAAGGATTTTCTTTTGCTTAGGGCTAAGTTTTTCGTCACGACTACCCATTTCTAGAAGCTCTTCAAGCCACTCTTTATCCTGCATTATGATTAACTCCTTACATCTGCTAGCTTTGCTCTCTTCTATTACCATTTTGAAACCCCAGCTTTTTATACTGTTATAATCTTCTATGCTTCTTTAAAGCTACTACATTTAATACCATAAATAATAAAGAAAATCCAAGCAAGACGAATACGTCAATTTGTATATCAGCCCAGCCTCCACCACGGATCATAATGTCTCTCATAGCATCCCCACCATACGTCATCGGCATAATTACACTTAATGACTGTAACCACGGTGCCATTGTTTCCAAATGGAATAATCCAGAAAAGAACACCTGTGGGATAATAACTAGCGGGATAAATTGGATCATCTGTAATTCGTTATTAGCAAATGCAGACAAGAATGTTCCTAAAGTTAGTGCAGTTAATGACAGTAGAAAGGTAATGAGTAACACATACCATATGGATCCAACCATAATAATATCAAGAATTTCTATCGAGAAGAACACAATGATAGTCGCTTGAACGGTTGTGAATATACCGTATCCTAAAGCGTAACCTATAACCATTTCCCATCGTTTGAGCGGTGTAGATAATATACGATCTAACGTACCACTCGTTCTTTCTCGTAAGAAAGAGACACCTGCAATTAAGAATACGAAGAAAAATGCAAAATAACCGATTAGAAACGGACCAATGTTATCAAAGAGAGCCATCTCCTCTGAACCATGTAAATATGTGAATTCAGGCTTTATTAACGCTTGTTGCTCGTTTTCAAGCTGTTGAAATGCTTGTTGTATTGATAATAAAACCGCTTTATTAACAGTCGGATCACTACCTTCAAGGCTAATGTGAGGTACATTCTGATCCATAATGATAAACGCATCTATTTCTTGCTCAGTTAGTTTTTCTTCTGCTTCTTCTAAATTTATCGAAAGTAGCTCAACATTCTCCTCATCTAGTTGCTCTAACAACATATCAGGGACATCAACCATCCCTATTGTAGGTGTGTATTCATTCCCATCAAATACTAGCGACATTAACCATAAAATAAACATAGGGGCTACCAACATGAGACCTATCGTTCTTTTATCTCCCAAGAACTGACGAATAATTCGAATTACCATCGCTCTTATTCTCATGCTCTTACACCCCCGAATGTTAAAAAGGCTTCTTCTAGAGTGTTAGCACTCGTTTGCGCTTTTAATTCCTCTGGTGTACCAAGTCCGATTAAGCACCCTTCTCGAATCATACCAAGGCGAGAACACTTCTCTGCTTCATCCATGACATGTGTTGTTACGATGATTGTTTTCCCGTTATCTTTTAATCTTCTTAATTCATCCCAAAGCGATTGTCTTAAGATAGGATCAATCCCAACAGTCGGCTCATCTAATAATAAAACTTCTGGCTCATGAACAATAGCAATAGCAAGTGATAACCGCCGCTTCATACCTCCAGAAAACTGGTGAACAGGTTTTTTCTTTTCTGGTAGCAGGTTGACAAGCTCTAATACTTTATCAATTCTTTGTTGCTTTGCCTTCCCTTTTAAACCATAAATCGTTGCAAAAAAATCAATGTTTTCAAATGCTGTTAGTTCATTATATAACGCATCTGATTGTGCCATAAAACCGATTTTATTCATCATCTTTAAATTAGGCATCTTAGTGTGTAAAACCGAGATCGATCCTTCAGTTACTTCATCTATTCCACCTATCATTTTTACAAGTGTTGTTTTTCCAGCTCCAGATGGACCTAGTAAGCCAAAAAACTCTCCGAAGGAAATATCAAATGTTACATCTTGTAGAGCAGCTTTTTTACCAAACCTCTTAGTTACATGACTAACTGAAATACAAGTATCATTATCCACGTTGTATCCCTCCATTTTTAATGAGTGATTACTCACTTTTATTATACGTTGCATTTCAATTATATGTAAATGTTTTTTTGTTTTGCTATTTTCGCATAGATTGTTGTTTACGTACTATAAATTAACTCGTACACCTTCTCTTCTATAAAACGATGACTGTTGAGTATTATCTATAACAACAAAGTTTACGTATTTTAGTTATGTAATCAAATGAAATAGGTAAAGGACGTTTTGATGTGATTGACCTTCGTAATTAATGTAATTGAAGCTGTGTTCCTGTTTTGCGAAAACAGCTTTTAATTAATTTTTTCATTAATTTCTGCCTTTTCAGCCTTTCTTAAACTGTTAAACACTAACTCATAAGATCTATCAATCATATGTAAGATTTGTTTAGTTGGTACTGTGCCATCAACAGTAATTGTATTCCAATGTCGTTTGTTTAAATGATAACCTGGTTTAATGGCGGGATATTGCTCACGAAGTATTTCATTAACATCTGGCTCACATTTTAAGCTAATGGCAGGGTGGGTTTCTCCTAGAGACAAGATAGCAAACATTTTAGTTCCTACCTTCATCACATGTGCATCATCCCCAAATGGAAAATCTTCATAAGCACCTCGTTTTGTTAAACAACTTTCCTGCAGCTCTTTGAAATCCATCTTATCTCTCCTTTTTATGATTTTGATGACTTTGTCTAGCAGTTTCATATGTAATTTTCTTCTAAAATATAATCAATAGCTTGTTCGATAAACTTAACAACTTCATCATTAATCGGGTATAGTCCTAGCTTTTGAGATTTCTCCTTTGATTTGCGAACTTCCCAAAATTTCAGTTCCAGTCCTTCGTCACCATGAAAGGTTTCTTTCGACAGTAATAATATATCTTCTGCAATGAGTTGACCTTCTTCAGCTTCTGGTTTTATGCTGTTTGTCAAACATAGCTCTACTCTCCTAATAATGTTAATCCACTTCGTAGTTTGCTCATCGTCCTCACCCATTTTTGGAAGGTTATTTGAGAGTGCATCAACTTCCTTTTCATTAAAAAGCTCCTTCCAAATCATTTCTTTCTGTTCTGTTGACTTACGATGTTGATATTCATCTATTAGTGGTAACAAAACCTCCCAATTTAATTGCTGTTCTACTCTTATACTATTTAAAATTGTCGTTGTATGATTTAACGACCCTTGTAGCTCAAGAATTTTGTTCTCTAATGACCTTTTATGGACAGCTAAAATGTCTTGAACAGTGATTTGATCTAGAACTTTTTTAATGTCATCTAGAGAAAGTGAAAGAGCTTTCAGTATTGTGATCTTTTCTAGCTTAAGCATATCTTGCTCTGAATAAAGACGTCGACCGTTGTCTTCTTTAATCGTCGGTTCGACGAGTCCAATTTGATCATAATAGCGAAGCGTTCGTACGGAAAGATGAAGCTTCTTTGAAGCGTCACCCGTTGAATAATATGACACTTTTATCCCCCCTATTAGCAAGCACAATCGATGAAATTATTTCACAATGAACTACCCCTATATTTAGAAAAACAACTTTCTAAAAACCCTTAGGTGATACATATCTATTTTTTACAAAGAGTTATTTTCGTATAGGATGTTGTATTTCATACTAAGAAATAAACACGTAAAGCAACAAGACTTCAGGTCATCTTTTCTTCTATAAAATGTTGAATGTTGAGTAAAACGGCCTTTTTATCTTCTATTTTAGGAACTATATCAACAAAATTTCTGAATAAAGCCTTACAAAAAGTTGTTTTCACAATGATTGTTAAGAAACTGCCATCTATTCATGACAATATCGTATAAAAACACGTTACGAAAAAAGTACTTGCAGGTGACGTTACGTCACCTTTTACAATAATTGTATCATATGGAATTTATTCATATCGAAGTCATTAACCATTCTTAGCTAAAACATACATTAATTTGGAGGATTCATTTATGGAAAGTATACAATTTAAAAGATTCAATTTAAAAAATGAAGTATGGACATGGAAGGAATTCATAGGAGCACTTATAGTAGCATTCGTTGTTGTTCCCATTCTTATTGAATATTTATTACATGGATATATAAATAATATATTAGCAAACGATCTATATGTAGGCACCCTCACTGGGCTAATTATGGCAATATGTTTTTTATATAGTATTTATATATTATCATTAAAACCACATCATTTAACATGGAAGGATATCGGTATACGATCGTTTCCAATTCAATATTTGACATGGATTATACTTTGGATAATACTTTTAATCTTTGTTGGCGTCTTTATAATATTTGTTATGTCATGGTTTGGAGTTAGCTATGAAAATAGTAAAACAGCTAGTATTCAATCGCAGGTTACCCCTATTAACTTTATCATTGGATTTGTATCAGCTACTGTAATTTCTCCTATTTATGAAGAGATTTTTTATCGGGGGTTTATTTATAAATGGCTAAGGGGCAAATGGGGGATATATAGCGGGATGACGGTTAGCTCATTAATTTTTATGCTCGTTCACATTCCAACATATAATGTGTTGCCAATCACTTTTGTAAGTGGACTCGTTTTTTCATGGACGTACGAACGGACAGGGTCGGTCATACCAGCTATGATCATTCATGGTTGCTTTAATGGTATTGCTGTAATAGCTACTGCTTTGGCCTAATATGACAATAGAAAAAGTTAGTTAAGGTTAATATTGAAAGGACCTTACATATTGAGGTGAGGGCCTAAAACTCTTAAAAAAATTAGGAGGAGAAGTTCGTTATGGATTTCGTGCTAGAACATAAATGGATTTTTTTAATTATTGCTGAAATCTTCTTTTGGGTGTTTATGATATCATTTTTGACTGTTCGCTATTGGTTTGGGTTAAAAAAGCTGGGCATGCTGTTGTTTTTCATTTTTATCATCAATGATTTATGGATTGCAGCAATGGGGTTTTTTGATTATTTAAAAACAGGAGAATTTACGAGCTATCAAATCATTATTTTAGTTATTATCGTCTACGCTCTCACATACGGTAAAGCAGATGCACAAAAATTAGATGCAATTATTCAACAAAAAGTTGCTCTTTGGAAAGGAGAACCTACCCCTCAAGCTAAACCAGCTAAAGTGCAATATGGTAAAGCTCATGCCAAAATTCAACGAAAACAATTTTTTTCTCATTTTCTTATTTTTGCTATTGTACATATCATATTATTCATTTCTTATGGTCTGTCAGATGAAATTGTTAATATTAACAGTATCGAACAACTATTTACAGTTTGGCTAAACAATAAAAATGCTACTTTCCCATTTAACAACGCAAGTGTAAATAACCTAAGCAGAATTTGGATGATCATTCTAATACTTGATGCGGTAATCTCACTTTCATATTCAGTCTTTCCAAAATCGAATAAAGCAGCTTCTTCATAACAAGTAGTACAACAGTAACACTTCTAGCGCTGGGAGATTTCCCTAGCGCTATTAATCATTTCACGTAAGAAAGCCTAATATCAATCCTTAGATAAAATTCACCATTTAACGTAGAGAAATTAGGCAGTTGTGGATTGCATCTACAGCATAAAAATACTAAACGCTCTGCCAGCCTTCGAAAACGATCACCACTCCGCTCTACCCTTAAGGTATGAGACTCCTGCAAACGATAATATTCCTTACCCTGACAGCAAGGCATGTGTTACTTTTCCTTAGTTTATTTTCACTTAGGGGCTTGTCAAAAATCTCACTATTCCTCACTTTTGTATTCTAAAATATCACCTGGCTGACATTCTAAAGCCTTACATATCGCTTCTAAAGTTGAAAATCGAATAGCTTTTGCCTTCCCATTTTTTAAAATAGATAGGTTAGCCATTGTAATTCCCACTTTTTGAGATAGTTCTGTGACACTCATTTTTCTTTTCGCTAACATGACATCGATGTTGATGATAATCGCCATTTTCATCACCTCAAACTGTTAAATCGTTTTCTGCTTTCAAATGTATGGCATTTTGTAAGAGTTTTTTAAGCACCACCGCAAAAGTCGCTATTACGAATGATACAAACGTAATAGCCCAGCCGAGTATTAAGATACCTGGATTCTCTGCATTTTGTGAGTGTAAAATGATAAAACCTATCACATATAAGATACATATAGTGATTGCGCAATAAGTTATATAATTTAAAGATTTTACAGATAAATTGGAAAAAACTTTGTTTTTGTCAATAAAGCTTAGTAGTTTTAAAGCTTGGTACAGAGCAAAGAAAAATGGAATGGCTGTCATATAGATACCGATTAACAGAGGGTATTTTAAATGGGTAAACTCTGGATACATCGCCTCAAGCACATTCGCTTGCCAAGGTAGCCAATCTATACATAAAGCTAGTACCGTAACTCCTATCATACAAATGGCTATTTTCAACAATAGTGTAGTTACTTTCTTCATAATAAACACCTCGCTAATTTATCATTCACTTATCATTCATATAGTATATCCTAATATATTACATATCGTTTATCAATAAATATTTATTATTTATTATTATATTATTATTGTTTTATAATTAATACTCCTACATCTTATCCTCGTTTAACTACTACTAATCGAACATTTCTAGATATGCTATCTTAAATACAATGGTAAGAAAGATTATGAAAAGAGCTTTAGATAGGCTATTTTCGTAAAATATGTTGCTGTTGTTTACAAATGATGAACGACATGCAGTCGTTTTATACAGCTACTATTGATTACAGAAGAAAGGCTGACATGAACTCAATATGTAACGTGTTCAGACCTTAATACGAAAAGCAACTATCTATGTAAAAACGGTCTACAAATAACAACTAAACTCATTACCCCTTTCATTTATTATATATCGTACAACAACATGTAATTATTCCCTCTTCGACATAACCTAGCTACAAAACTACGATTGGATATACATACCATTGAAATAATTTGGACATCTATACTAATATCAAAAAGGATTAGTAACTAAGTAAATGATCTCATATACTTATAGCTCTTAAATTGTCTAAATTTATAGTATTTTATTTACCCATATTACTAACAAAAATTAAACATCATTGGAACAAGGGGAAAACATGAAAAGTTATAAAATGATTTTTACATCCTTAAGTGTCATAGCAGGATTATTTTTGCTTTTTGCATTCGTTATAGACAAAGAACGATCTGTTATGAGTGTTGGTTATACATCTACAAAAGCAATCCAACAAACGAACATAATAGAGCCTATTAGCGCTTATACTCCTGTGTACGATAATAGAAAGGAAGAATTCACCATTGTAGGGTATTTACAAAATGGACATACATTCAAGATACTACGTGATTATGGCAATGAATGGTGGCAAATTTCCTTTGGTAATGGCTATGGATATGTAAGAAAAACAGATGTCATTGTTAATGAAGAACCATACGTATTGAAGGCTACAAAAAACACAAACAATATGTTTATTACAATAAAAGAGACGAACATATATGAACAACCATCAGACTCTCTTCATCCTATCGCAACGATATCTCAAAACTTAAGATATCCTATCATGTCTGAGTCAAACGATTATTATGGGGTGAAGATAGCAGGTAAGATCGGTTATGTACAAAAGGAAGACGTCGAGGTTGATGACGGTATTCCAATATTAATGTACCACCATTTTTCACATGATGAAGATAATCTTGACCTAAGTAATCCTAATACAATTTCTCCTCATGAATTTTATCAGCAAATGGCTATATTAAATGAGGAAGAAGTTGAAACAATTTCACTCAAAGATTTAGAAGGTTTTCTAAATGGTACGACCAATTTACCTGGAAAAGTCGTCGCATTGACATTTGATGATGGGTTACAATCTGTTAATGAATATGTTTATCCAACATTAAAAGCCAATAACCAACTTGGGAACTTATTTATTATAACTAGTCGTTCCCCGAATGAAGCGGAACCATATAATCCAAAAGCTACAAAATATCAATTTATGAGTACTCAAATGATTGAAAACATGAGTGATGTTTTTACCGTTTGCGCACACACACATAAAATGCACCGGCTAAAGGGACAGAAAAGTTTCTTAGTGACTAAGTCCCTTGACGAAGTACAAAAAGATTTGCGATTGAATAAATCAATCTTGGAGACGGCTTATTTTGCCTATCCTTTTGGCCAATATAATGAAGATGTCGTAAAAGTTGTGATGGAGGAAGGGTTCAAAATGGCTTTTACAACTAAACGAGGATTTGTAAAAAAGGGAGATAATCCATACCTATTAAACCGCTTAAATGTTTCTCCTCGGATGACGAAAAATGAATATAAAAAATTAGTTGGAATTAACTAATGTACTAGCTGTATGAGTGGTTTAAGGTAAACCTGGATGAAAAGCAATTGGAGACACGACGGAGGTCACTATCTTTGATGGTGACGAGCAAACAGTAACATTTACTTGGATTGGAGAGATATAGCGGCTTCTCTTTTGTTTCGCGAAGAGAAGCCTGTTTTTGTTGTGAGACAGTTGTTGGACAATAAAAACAGTTATTCGGACAGTAAAAGGTGATTTTCCGACAGTAAAAGCAGCTATTCGGACAGTAAAAGGTAATATTTCGACAGTAAAAGCAGTTATTCGGACAGTAAAAGCAAGTAGTTGGATAGTAACCGTGCTCATTTGGACAATAAAGTAATCTATGGACAACTTCCACGAAATGCATTATTTTTAGTACATATAATAAATGTGAATCAACTTAGCTTCATTTATATGTAAATGAGAGCTAGCCAACATGACCAGTGAAAACTAGGTTTTTGGACACCTATAATATAAATCATTGCGACTTATTTTTCATAATAATATTTAATGAGAAGGTGACAAACGTGATATCATTTAGCAAAATAAAGGAATATATGATCTTTACACTATTATTTTTTATATTCTGGTATTTTAAAAGTAGTTTTGATAGTTGGTTAGAAGAAAGTTCTAAATTATTTGCGATTTCGTATTATATGTATTCGTCTCTATTCGTCTTATCTAATCTGATATTTGGTATAGTGATAGGGTTACCAACTCTATACAAAGAGAGCAAAAATCGAGGTAAATGGAAAGTACTTATTGAAAAGCTAACGTTTCTAGGAATACCAGCATTGTTTATTGTAATTATAAGTTACTTTTATCGCCCAAGGTACCCTATCTTTTTTGATTTACAGTATTTTAGCTGGAAAAATAATCTTAGTCTGTATGCTATTATTTTTTTAGGCTATGTACTTACAACAAGCTTTTATAAACAACAAACGAACACCAGTAGTATGGATAAAAACAGTCAAACTTGAGTGTGAGTGTCTTGTAATGAACACAATTAACATTAATCAATAAAGCCAATAGGCTTTTTTCTGCAAAATTATTATCATAAATAGGCGTATACCTAAATAATGAGGATACGCCATTTTTCATAGCCCATAACAACAATTTGTGCTCAACCTTCGGCTACTTCTTCAATCATAATGTTGAATTTGTTAATACCTCTGAGCTTTCACCATGACAAGAGTTATACATTTCTTGTAAATCTTCTTCCCCGAGTTCGGGATGTACTTCCTCCATGTATTCTTTCATTTCAGCCCATTCAAAGTTATTTTCGTTCAAATCCAAGTTATTCATTTTCTCGTAATTAATCATTGAATTACTTGATTGACCACCATATGCCAAAGCAGTAGTACCAGCTCCAATTGCTAAGCTTACAGTTAGTATGCCGACCATTATTTTGTTTTTCATCGTTTTCCCTCCTTCATTTATTTACTGCTATTATCTTTTAAAAAAATTGAGAAACTTTGCAGATTCTTAAAACATTTTGTTAACATCCAACTTAAAACACGAAGACATTACATATATGCTTAAAGTAGCCAACCGAAATTTCTTCATCCGATGACAACAATACTTAGCTATCGCTTAGTTTTGCTTGCTAACTTTCTTGTCATGTTCGTATGGCTAGAGCTGTTATGTGCCTCGTACTAAACTACATATCGTTCATTCATATTCAAAGCACCAATGCAACACTTTAAGAACATTGTGAAACGAATTATGACATTTCAGTGATAAACATTTTTCTTTTTATCTAATTAACAATAAATACTGTATAATACCATGTAGAAACTAATAAGGGGTGTATTTTAATGAAATTAAAAAGTATATTTGTAGTCCTCTCAACCGCGTTTTTGTTAGTAGGCTGCAGTGAAGAAAATACACAGACACAATCTCAACAAGAAATGGATCCACAATCTATTAAAGATTTAGTAAATGACTACAGCATAGGTAACATTGACGCGGAAAATGCATCTATTACATCTGAACAACTCATTGTAGAGGAAACTAGCGGAGAGAAACACGAGTATGATTTACCAGATGATGAATTCTTTGTTTCATTTGCACCATACGTAAAGAATACACACCCATGTACAAATCATAGCTTGACTGGCTGCCAAGGTGAACTAGCGAATGAGCAATTTGATGTTGTAATTGTAGATGCATCAGGAAATATTATCATTGAGGAAACAATGGTGTCTGGAGAAAATGGCTTTATTGACATGTGGTTACCACGTGACAAAGAATACGAAGTTAGAATAACTCATGACGGAAAAATGGCAGAAAGTAGTTTTTCTACTTACAAAACTGATCAAACTTGTATGACTGAAATGCAATTATTGTAAAGAGGAGCGTTTATTAACGCCCCTCTTTTCTTTATCTTTCAGTTAGGCTCTTTTCGTAAACTTTGTTGCTATAGTTCCTAAAATAGACGCATACTCAACAGTCATATGACATGGCCTTCTTTTAAAAAACAAATGACGAGTGGAACCTTTTTTCAACTTTATACCGCTTCATTATCCCATTTCTTATCATCTTGGACGAAGAGTATGCCCAGCTCATGATGCTCGCCATCGTATAACGCTCTTTGTGTAAAGCGTACCTGACCATTCACATCAATGACTTCAAGCTTACAAAAAGCACTATTTTTTTGTATAGCTTCGTAAAATTCTTCAACTGATCGAACAGCTACACCATTTACTTTCGTAATCATTTCTCCAACTTGAATTGCCATCGTTTCTGCTGGAGACTGGGAGATAATAGCTAACACAACAAGACCGTGATCACGCTGTGAAAAATAAAAAGGATAGGAGTCATCATTCAACCGTTGTTGAATGGCAATCATTTCTCTTCCTAGTATCGCAATGAATACAGCAATCGTTGCAAATACAGGTAGCCAAATACTACTAATAGCAGCAGTAGCTACAATCAAACTGAGAAATAAGACGCGTTTACCAGTTTGTTGGATCATTTCAGTTGGATGAATACCTTGAATATGCATTGAAAAGCCGATGACAAAAGGAACGAAACATAAAGCATACTCAGTTTGTCCTATAGAAAAAACAGGCCACCAAGGTATTTGAGTAGTAATAACTTCACCCGGTAATAGAAATAGTACAGGCAACATCCAAATTCGTTGTGCTTTATGTGCCCCTACTTGTAGTCCACGCTTACTTTTTTTCAAGTAAGGCGACGTTCCTACCCCACCTTTTTTCCATATTAAAAAACCTTCGATTATCATAAATAATGCGAGTAGAATGGCTAATCCTGACAGGCTTGTCCACAACTGGTCTGACGAAAATGACAACATAGCAAAATCATTCAAGTCTAATTTAGGTAATAATATTAAAGAAAAAAATGTTAAGCCTAACACATTTGCAGGTGTTAACAATCTAGGTGTGATCATAAAGCTTAATATCAAAGTAATTATTGCCACGATAACAATAGTTTCTAATGTTAGAACAATTCCTACCCCGATTGTGACGATTGAAAGAATTGCTCCGGCAAATAAACCGACTGAGAATAAGGATCGAAGCTCATGAAAAGAATCATAAATACGAACATGGAAATCACGACGTTCTTTCTTCACACGGATAAAGCCGATTAGTAATGTATATGCAATGAAATAATATGTTAATGGATGAAGGAAAAAGCGACCAATCGCTTTAAGGAACTCTAGTACCCACTCTTCTACCACTAAGCCACCCCCTCTGTTATCTATAAAATACGTACAATTAGTTATCTATTATTTTATCAAATTGTTGGAAAAAAGGATATGTTCAATATTAACCTCTGCTTGACCTTTCATGATATGATGTGAATACATAATTTGCATCTATGAATATTACATCAAATACGAATTTATTTAGTAGTTTACATGATTGTGTGTGTGATCTAGCAAATGAGTTAGCTCGTTAGCTCTTACCTCTTTGTTTACTAAAGTAAATTAGTTACATAAAGCTTAATAAGCGTTTTATAAAGGCTGTTTTCGCATTGACTGTTGTTTTCGTATTAAGAAATAAATATATACACAACTAGAGTTCGTGGCATCTTTTCTTCTGTACATCGATAACTAACAATATCAAACCACTTTTTGGAACTAATTTGATAACAGTAGCAACAAAGTTTACGAAAATAGCACTAGTTGTATATTTAAGTATGAAAAAAATATAAAGTATTTAGGGGTGTTTATTTGCAGCAATTTAATACTGCTTCGGCATCAACAAGATTAGTCATAAGACCATTAGCACAAGAAGATTACGAAAACTGGCTTAACGAATTTAACAATAGACTCCAATCTCAACATAGGCATGACGAAGGAAAAATTGATGTGAGTATGTGTACACGTGAGTGGTTTAACAACTTAGTAGAAAGGCATCAAGAATTAGCATTGAGTGATCAAGTGTACATATTCGGTATTTTCCTGAAAGAAGCAGGTACACATATAGGCATGATTGATTTTTCCACTTTAGCAAGAGATACTTTTCAATGGGGTAGAATTGGTTATACGATTCATAATCATCATTGGCGGAAAGGCTATGGTAAGGAGGCTGTAAATGAAGCACTTAATATGGCCTTCAGAGATTTAAAATTCCATCGTATTGAAGCCCATATTAATACTGATAATACACCATCCATTCAATTAGCCAAAAGAGTAGGTATGGAATTTGAATGTATAAGGAAAGGGTTTATCTTTGAATTCGATGAGTGGACTGACAATCTTGTCTACTACAAAAATTCACATGAAGAAACAAGAAAATAAATAAAAAAAGGTCTGCCACACAATCATACCATGTATAGCATCTCTAAAAAGATATTTACACAGAATTTGATTGTAGTGTCAGACCTTTGCAACTTATTTTGTCAGTTGTTCCAATGCTGCCTTTAATTGAGCATCATTTTCTTCTTTACCGATTTCCTCAATAATTCTATCTTCTATTTGTGTTGCTGTTTCTTGATTTATAACTCCCGTAGCTTCAATGTTATTCTCTTGCTGAAACTTCGATACAGCTGTTTCAGTTTCTTTCCCGAAATAGCCATCTTCACGGCCTGGGTCGAAGCCTAGTCCTTTTAACATGATTTGAATATTTTTAATTTGTTCAGAATTCATATCATAGGCTAAATCTTCTTCAAACTGGATTGGATTTGTGTAAAAATAAGCTGGTTGCTTCACTTCAATAGTTGGCTCCACACCTTTTTCATGAATCCAGTTTCCATCTGGTGTTAACCATTTAAATTGTGTAAGCTTTACACTGCTTCCATCATCCATCGGAATCGCCTGTTGAACTGTTCCTTTTCCGAATGATGTTTCCCCTAAAATATCGTAACCACCTGCTTCTTTTAACGCCACAGCAAAGATTTCTGATGCAGAGGCACTTCCTTCATTAATTAGAGCTACGATTGGATATGGCTTCTGTTCCTTTAATGATGAAGAACTACGTAGCTTCTCACCATTGCGGTCTTCAATTTGTACATATGGCTTATCTTTCGTAACTAATTGCTTTAACATTTTCTCGACACTATCTAAATAACCTCCACCATTTCCACGAACATCAACAACAAGACCATCTATATTTTGTTTTTCAAGCTGTTCTAGCTGTTGCTCGAAATCTTCATCCGTGTCTTCAGAAAAAGAAGTAATTTGAATATATCCTAAGCTTTTCCCTGCGTATTCTTTCACAGATGAATAGACTGTTTCAATAGGTATTTCATCTCTCACAACGTCAAAAGTTATAGTGTCAGAAACACCTTCTCGAATTACCTCTAAAACGACGGTCGTGCCTTTTTCTCCACGAATTTTTAACACTGCTTCAAATAAATCTAAGCCTTCTATACTTTCACCATCAACTTTAATAACTTTATCTTTAGACTTTAGCCCTGCTTTTTCGGCAGGTGAATTTTTAAAAGGTGTTACAATTGTAAGAATGCCATCTTCCATACTTACCTCTGCACCAATTCCTTCAAATGATGATGAAAGTGACTGATTAAATTGGTCAGCTGTCTCTTTATCCATATATGATGAAAACGGATCTTCTAACGTTTCAATCATGCCTTCGATGGCTCCTTCAATCAACTCCGAGTCATCAATTTGTTCTACATAACGATTTTTAATTAATTCAAACACTTCTTCAACTTTTGTAAAATCCTCTTCATCTTTGGTGACTTCTTGCTGAACAGCTTTGTCTTCTACACTAGTCAACTGATCCGACTGAATGACTGGTTGATCATCATCAACATACTTTACTCCAGCGTAAGTACCTCCAGCTCCTAGTAGCATCGATATAACGATCAAAATTACTGCTGTTTTTCGACTCACAACTACGTTCCCCCTTAACTTCACACTCACTATTATATCATGATGTCCAACTTTCCATTTGAACACACACTATTAAGCGTAACCAAAATAACGTATGATCTTACATGTTTATTAAAACATTGTAGCAAAGGCATCACACGATAGTAGTGCGATGCCTTTACAGCAACTATATGAATAACTATTTCATTTTATGTCGTTATATATAGTTTAAAGCTTTCCAACTCTTTTTTCAAATCCTATCGTAATTAATCCATATATTTACATATAAATACTAAATATCGTGCTCTACACTCTAAAATATAGTTTATCAATTCCTCCATTTACAGCTCATGAGAATAGGATGTAAGGTCGCTTACTGAATTATAGTCATTTATATTATACAGTTGCTGAAGATGATTTAATAATTCACATTGCCTTATTTCTATTGTTTAAGCTCTTTTCGTATACTTTGTTGCTACGGTTATATCCGACTGAAGAGCAAAAGTGTCACGATCTACAGTTGTATATGTTTTTTTACACTAACAACACAATGCGAGAGTAGCTATGATATAAGAGCAATTATATGGAGTGTTTATGTTGATAGTAGTATCGATCATTCTTCTTATCTTAGTCATGAAATTAAGTGAAAGCATAGTTATAAAGTACGGACTCCAAAATTATTTCGTATCTATCCCGTTCATCGGAAGTGTACTAATGTTTATAATTTCAGCATTTTTCAACGACCCTTTAACTTTCCCTTTAGAGTTAGAAAGAATTATGGTAACAGCATTTCTTTTTTCGATTGGTATGCAAATGGCTCCGGTCCTTAATAGAAAATACATATCTAGACTAGTTGCTCTAATCATCATTTGTGCCTTACTGATTACCCTTTTGAATGTCCTTTCATATTTATTTAGTGGCACTGACACATGGGTTTTTAGTTCTATTATGTTTGCTTTTAACATTGAACTTGTGAGCACATTTGTTTCTGAAGATGATTTAACACGCGTATCTTATTGGTGTTCGATTCAGATGTTGCTTGTCTTTTTCATCACGCCAATATTTTTACTGTTGAGCAGACAGTTTTATAGTAAAGATAACTTACAAGATAGGTATATAGGAAAGAAAGAGAAATTACATATCCCTTTTACGAAGGAGAGTGCATATTTATTAGCAATAACAGCTATGATCGTTGCTGCATTCAAATACGATTTATTCCCTCACATTCCTTTTGTATATGACTTTGTACTCGGTATGTTCATTGGTCTATGTAATGGTTTGCTTTTATTAAAGAAGGACATGCACTTGTATAAGAAGAAAACCGAGCAATATCAAAAGCTCGGCACAATTAGCTTATATGGATTTATTATCTTAAATATTTATCGATCAGTTATGATAGACCATACAATGTTTTCACTATCCATATTGTATTTAATTGTCATAAAGACAGTTATTATTGCTATTTTAAGCATCCTAATCGTACATTTATGTTTTAAGAAATGGACATTTGCTGAGAAAATGGTGGCAGCAGTTGCTGGATGGACGTTCATGTTAAATGCGCCTGTTGTATGTATGCATGGCATGAGAACTGTCGTTAACCGATATGGTCCATCACCTTATGTATTGCTTGTCGTTCCACCAGTTATCTTATGGCTAGTTAACTATGTACACTTATGGCTGAATCTAAACCTATTGCAATAACTTTTCTATTTTCAGAAATACTTTGACTTATCGTGTTAGCCTTTTGACTCATTTGATTGATCTCTTCAGTTACATTCCTTAGCTCTTCTTTTTGGTTAGCTACAACTGAGATCGCTGAATGGATTGAATCGAATAACTCTTTTGATGTTTGAACACTTTGAATCCCTGTTCCTATCTTATGTTGTCCATCCTTTGAAAGGTCACTAATATCTTGAATCTCAGATAAGATAGATGAAATTGAAGTTTGCGCCTGTTTTGTTGCTTTGGCGCTTTCTTCAGATAGCTTACGAATTTCCTTAGCGACGACATCAAATCCTCTCCCTTCAGCACCAGCACGGGCTGCTTCTATGGAGGCATTTAAAGCTAAAAGATTCGTTTGCGAAGAAATATTTTGTAATGATTTAATCATCTCAGTTAAATGATGAGATAATCCAGCCAGCGTTTCAACCTTTGTTAATAACTCCGTAGAAGATTGTTGAATACTGTTCATCTCTTCAACTGTACGGACAACTGTTTGAGTGCCATCTTCAGCATACTGGGCTGCCTCATTTACTTGGTTATTAATATCGTTTGAAAGGTACGTTAAGTTATTGGATGATTCGACAATGCCATCAGCATTATTTAAAAATTCAGTCATTTCTTTTTTTTGTAGCTCCATAACATTTTTTGCTTGTAAAAGCTTATTATTATTTATCGCTTGAGACAAATTTTTCACTCCTTTGCATTTGATTTACACCTTAATAGCTACACCTCTTGAATGCGCTTGTGATCACTATGACTACCACCAAATTCTGAAATCATTTCTTATGAAGGCTGTGCTTCTTGAAGGAGACGTGTTTTAAGTTAACCAACTCTGAAGTGAACAAATACAGGCTGAAACTATCTGAAGAGCTATTAGACATAGATCACCGTCATTATGTGAATAAAGCACATCAAAACTAAGACTTTCAACCCGTATGAACAGGTATATTGTACCTATGTTAACTTGAATTTTCTGTAATGTAGCTTACCGTTTGTTTCTTATTCTATATGAATCTACCGATGATGTATACTAAAAAGCAATGCTAAAGAAAGACCGTAAGTGACATGAGCACTTACGGTCTTTTCTACACAGACTACCTCAGGTTAATTAACAAATTCTATTATATGGTCTGAACACATCATTAGTATGGTATTTTTTATAAGCTTAACTGTTATTGTAAAAAGAATAGCTAGCTTAAATATATATACCTCTTACAGCACTTTACGATGTAAATATTTGTATAATAAGTCTTTAGTTAATATAATCTCTAGGGTTTACAGCATTTGATTTTGATGCATTCCAATAGCCTTTATGTATTTCAAAATGAAGATGCTGACCAAAGGAAAACCCAGTGTTACCCATCACACCAATTTGCTGCCCTTGGGGTACAACTTGTCCTTCAGATACTGATCGACTACTCATATGTGCATAAACAGTCGTATATGTTTGTCCACCAATATCATGCAATAAAAATACAACATTACCATAGCTAGTAGAATAATATGATCTGAATACATACCCGTCAGCTGATGCTACTATAGGCACTGTTCCGCCTTTTGCAATATCTACCCCAAAATGTGTTGATCCCCAGCGTGCCCCAAAGCCAGATGTAAAAGATCCTGCAGCTGGTTTAATAAATGTTCCAGATCCTGCTGAAGAGCCACTATTCTGTCTCGAAAGCTCTTCCTCCAATGCTTTTAGCAGATTTTTTTCTGCCTGCTCTTGCTTTGCAAGAATCTCTTGTTCTTCCTCTTTTGAAAGAATCTCTCTTTCTATCTCTTCTTCTTTATCCCTTAACTGTTCCATAAATGCTTCTTTTTCTTGTGATTTTTGCATAAGTTCAGCCTGTAATGTTTCTAATTCACCTAGTATTTTTTCTAAATCTTCCTTTTGTTGAGTAAGATTTGCTTCCTCTTCTTCCTTCAATTGCTTGTCCGCTTCATGTGCACGTAAAATTTCTTTATCTGCTTTAACAATTTTAGCTACCGCACTCATGCGTCCAATCAAATCACCAAAGTCTTTTGCACCAAGCAAAACTTCTAAATAACTAACTGCTCCTCCTCCTTCTTGTAAGGAACGAGCACGATTTTTTATAAGCTCATCTCTTGCTTCAATTCGTTCTTTCAAATCAGCTATTTTACCTTTTAATACTTCGATTTCTTGCTTTTTCTGTTCAATCTCAGCTTGCTTTGCAGTAATTTGTTCATTTGTTTCTGCTACGGCAATATCTAATCGTCTAATTTCATCAAGTAACACAGCTTGTTCCTGTTGTAATTCTTCAACTTCCTTTTCTGCATCAGTAATTTCACCAGCAACTTGACTTTTCTTACTTTGGATATTTTTAATTTCGTTTTTCTTATCTTCAATTTCTTGAGTTGTTACTGCGAAAGCAGCATCTTTATCCGAAGTGACTAATAATCCACTAAGCCCAACTGTAACTGAAACTCCAAGTAATAATAGCTTTGATTTGAAAGGCTTCAAAGTCTTATTCCTCCAAACATTGAGTTTTCATTATCTCTTTCTTTCACACACTAAGTTCATTTTTTGTTATCTCTTTATCTATACTTTTAAGAATTTTCGAACGGACATTAAACTACCCCAAACACCGATACACGCACCAATCAAAATGAGTATTAAAGCAATTTGCAGTGCAAATGGGTAAAATGGGAGCATTTGTAGAAAATCAGCAGATAGCATCGGCTGTGCATTTTCATGTAAATAATAATAGGCTGTTAGAATGATAGATATAGGTAATATTGCACCTAATACTCCAAGCCATAACCCTTCTAAGAAAAATGGCCAGCGAATAAATGAATTAGTTGCGCCAACTAATTTCATAATTTCTATCTCACTTCTACGTGCTACAATCGTAATTTTTATCGTATTTGAGATCAAAAACATTGCGGTAAATAATAGTCCGATGACTAAACCAAACCCTATATTTCGTGATACATTAAATATTTTAAATAGGTTGTCTACAACTTCTTCACCATAATCAACCTGTGCGACTGCTGAGAAATCTTCTATTTTTTTTGCTACTTCATTTACTTCAATCGGTTGATTCGTTTTCACGACATAAACATCAGATAAAGGATTATTATCACCTTTGAGCATATCAAGGACTGGTCCGAGACTTTCTACTAAGCTATCAAGCTCTTCATCCTTTGATACGAAGGTAATAGATTTAACTTCAGCTATTTTATCAATATTCTTTTCTAACTCCTTTACCTCATCACCAGTAGCTACAGTATCAATGAACACACGTATTTCTACATCTTCTTCAATCAATTGAGTAAAGTGATACATATTCATCATAATAACAAGGAAAACACCTACTAATAACAACGTAACAGTCACTGCACTGATAGAAGCAAAGGTCATCCACCCGTTTCTTCCTAGGTTTTTAACGCTTTCCCGTGTATGCCTTTTGAGAGTACTAAATTTCATAACCATACTCCCCTCTCATTTCATCACGGGCAATTTTGCCATTTTCAATTGCAATAACTCGTTTTTTAATTTTGTTTACGATCTCACTATTATGAGTCGCCATCAAAATTGTCGTTCCCCTATTATTAATTTCCTCAAATATGTCCATGATTTCCCACGCTGTATCTGGGTCAAGGTTCCCCGTAGGTTCATCTGCTATCATTATTTTTGGAGAGTTAACGATGGAACGGGCAATAGATACACGCTGCTGCTCCCCACCAGATAATTCATCTGGCTTAAAACGAGCCTTATGCTTCAGGCGTACTAAATCTAATACTCCCATCACTCTTCGTTTTATGTATTTTGGGTTTTCTTCTATTACTTCTAAAGCAAATGCCACATTTTCATATACAGTAAGCTTAGGAAGAAGTTTAAAATCTTGAAAGACTACTCCTATATGCCTTCGTAACAAAGGAACCTTTTTTTCTTTAAGGCTTGATAAATTGATTCCATTTATCATAATTGAACCATTTGATGGCTTTTCTTCACGGTACATCATTTTAATAAACGTTGATTTCCCTGCACCACTAGGACCAACGACATAAACAAATTCACCTTCATTAATTTTCACGCTAATCCCGTTAATCGCTAGGACACCGTTAGGATAAGTTTTATACACATCCTGCATTTCTATCATTTAATATCACCTAAATTTTGTCATTTTATGTAAAAACCACTCGTGTTAGTCTGTTTTTTGACAAATTATATGGATAAATCCAATAATTTTACATTCACAGTATCCATTATAACATCAAAGATAGACTATTTAGGACAAAAAATTATTACAGTTATATTTCAAAAGGACCCATAAAACTCACTCAATTACACGTGAACATTGTCAAAGAAGATAAAAAAATAGAGCTTAATATCGCTATTTAAAAAATGGCTAATAAAATGGAGAAAAATGATATTTTTTTGAGATGATTAAAGCTCTACGATTAGCATTGTTTTACAGAAAATCTTTGAGTAGGAGAAATTAAATACTTAAAAAAATGAGGAAGAAAATGTACTAGAGGAAAGCATAATTTGGCTATTTTTTTATAGAATACAAATAAAAAAAAGCCAAACCATGTTAATGGAATGACTTTTATGTAAAAGCTAATTTTTACTTATTTTTTCTCAGCTAACCATGCTGCAACATTTACTGCATCATCGCCAGTAATGATTCCACCACTCATAGAACCTTGACCATTCGCAATGATATCTTCAATGTCTGCTTGTGAAAGCTTACTGCCAATATTCTCTAGCTGTGGTCCAAATCCGCCTTCTAAATTTCCACCGTGACAACCAGCACAGCTTTGTTTATAAACATCTTCTGCTGCAGCAACATTCACTGCACCTGTATCTCCTGTTTCTGTTTCTGTTTCTTCAGTTGGTGTAGTTTCAGCCTCTTCTTTTGGTTCTGTAGCTTCATCTCCGCCACCACCACAAGCAGCTAATACAAGAGATGTACCCATCAATAATGCAAGTAATTTCATTTTCATTTGCGATTCCCCCTCATGTCTGAAATTAGTAAAATATAACTTTATTATACCCAATTTAAGCCCTTTTAAAACCCTCACCAAGGACCTCAGTGGCATCCATAGCAACGACAAATGCTGATGTATCAATACTTTTAACCAATTGTTTCAATTTAGTGAACTCTGTTTGATTGACAACACACATAAGAATTGGTTTTTCGTCATCTGTATAGCCTCCAAAAGCTGACAGCTTTGTCACTCCTCGATCTAGTTCATGCAATATTTTACTGCGTACTTCCTCTTGCTCATTTGTAATAATCATTGCCATTTTTGAATAGCCGAACCCAACTTGTATGAAATTGATCGTTTTACTCGTAACAAATAATGCGATAATTGCATATAAACCACTCTCAATATCAAATACAATTGCTGCTGTAATAACGATTAAACCGTCAATAAATGCGACGCATGTTCCAAGTGAAATACCAGTATACTTGTGAAAAATTTGCGCAGCTAAATCTGTTCCACCTGTTGATGCTTGTCCACGAAAAACGATTCCTAACCCTAGTCCGACACCCATTCCTCCGAACAAAGCTCCTAGTAGAGGATTTTGCGTAGCAGGCTCGAGGTTTTCCGATAAATAAACAACAAACGGCAAAAATACTGTACCAATTAATGTTTTCATTCCAAATTTACGACCGAGCAACATGACGCCAGCGATAAATAATGGAACATTGAATGCCCATTGTACATAAGCAGGCTTCCATCCAAACATCTCTTTTGTAATCGTACTAATCCCACTTACCCCACCAGAGGCAACATTGTTGGGTAGTAAAAACAAGTTAAAAGCAAGAGCAACAATAGCCGATCCAATCAGTATATAAAATATGTCTAATGTTGCAATTATTTTCGGGTCCAATGCTTGACTCTTACGGCTTCGTTTCTTCATCCTTTTTTCTCCACCTTTTTAAACACAATTCTAAAAGTCATGTAGACAATTTTACTAATTGCCTATGAGAGTATAGCATGGTGGAAATATAGTGTAAATGCTAACCATATAACGTGTTAAAGGAGTAAACAATTGAAGGAACTTATTGCTTATTTTTTGTTTGAAGAATTATCTTATAAGTGGTAAAAAATGAAAAATTATTTAACACATAGGAAATAACAAGAGATGGAGCAGGGAGTTCGGAGACATTAATTGAATCTGATTCTTATGTATAGTAGTTTTTTGTGTCAAATTGATTTGTTTATATACGATTTATCGTTCATCGTTCACTTTGCATGATATTCACGTTATATGTTCTGTATATTGTGCAAAAGCTATAATTTATTTGTTGAACATGTTTGTGATTGTCCATTTGTATGCTTTTATTTTTCATACTTTCCTGTTTACTGTCCAAATGGGAGGGTTTACTTGCCATATACTTTGGTTTACTGTCCAAATGTGAAGATTTACTTGCCGTACTTTTGGTTTACTGTCCAAATAAGAAGATTTACTTGCCGAACTTTTGGTTTACTGTCCAAATAAGAAGATTTACTTCCCTAAGTAGTAAGCACATAATAAGATACACAAAAACCCCACTCATATTGAATGGGGCAACATCTGTTTAGTTAAGTTTTGAACGAAGGTACGAATCTATGAATGAATCAAGCTCACCATCCATCACACCTTGTACATTACCTACTTCAGTATTTGTACGGTGATCTTTTACGAGAGAATACGGATGGAATACGTAAGAACGAATTTGGCTTCCCCAGCCGATCTCCTTTTGCTCACCACGAATTTCAGCAAGCTGCTCTTGTTGTTCTTCAATTTTCTTTTGATAGAGCTTTGCTTTTAGCATTTTCATCGCTCGATCACGGTTTTTAATTTGTGAACGCTCTGATTGGCACGTAACAACAACGTTCGTTGGAGTATGAGTAATCCTTACTGCCGAATCTGTCGTATTGACGTGCTGACCACCCGCCCCACTTGCACGGTACGTGTCTATTTTCAAATCTTCAGTACGAATGTCAATTTCAATGTCTTCATTAAACTCTGGCATGACTTCGCATGATACGAATGAAGTATGTCGACGTCCTGACGAATCAAAAGGTGAGATTCGAACGAGACGGTGAACACCTTTTTCTGCTTTTAAATAACCGTATGCATTATGCCCTTTAATTAACAGTGTGACACTTTTAATACCAGCTTCATCTCCAGGTAAATAATCCAAGGTTTCTACTTTGTAACCTCTTCGCTCTGCCCATCGTGTGTACATGCGCAATAGCATTGAACCCCAATCTTGTGATTCAGTACCACCCGCACCTGGATGCAGCTCTAAAATCGCATTATTTTTGTCATACGGTTCACTTAATAACAGCTCTAATTCAAATGTATTTAAGTCCTTCGTTAATGCTTTACATTCATTTTCAAGCTCTTTTTGTAACTCATCATCTGGCTCTTCTTTGACAAGTTCATGAGTCACTTCGAGATTTTCAAATGTCTCATTTAGCTCTGTAAACTTGTTAACTAAGTCCTTTAAGCCATTTGCTTCATTTATGACAGTTTGAGCCGCTTGTTGATCATCCCAAAAGGATGGTGCTGCCATTAATTCTTCCAACTCATCTATTCGAGCTTGCTTCGTATCGAGGTCAAAGAGACCCCCTAAAATCAGCTAAACGAGTAGCCATTTTGTCAAGCTCTTGCTTAATTTCAACTAAATCCATTTATTTTCCACCTCAATAAAATTTTTACCTACCTTACATGTATATCCCGTTGACTGTAAAATAAATACATCAAAACAAATTATCATAGAAAATAGGTGAGCAAGCATCCACTGCCAACTCACCTTTGTTCACAGTAAAGAAAAATACATTTTATCACTTTAATGCCTCGGTCGGGGGTCAGATCCCTGTTATTTGCCGTGGCACTGTTTGAATTTCTTCCCACTTCCGCAATAACATGGGTCATTTCGGCCTATCGAAACTGCTTTTTTAACTGGTTTGCGCTTTTGCTTTTCTCCGTCTTGCTTTGGATTAACCGCCTGTCCCTTTGCGACTTCTTGACGTTGAAGGTTATTTCTAATTTGCGCCTTCATCACATACTTCGCAACGTCCTCTTCAACGGAAGCCACCATATTTTCAAACATTGAAAATCCTTCCATTTGATACTCACGCAATGGATCAATCTGGCCATAAGCTCGAAGATGAATACCTTGACGTAGGTGATCCATCGCATCAATATGATCCATCCATTTACTATCAACTGCACGCAGAACGATAACTTTTTCAAACTCACGCATCTGCTCTGTCTCTAATTGCTGTTCTTTTTCATCATAGCGTTCTTTTACTTTTGCAAAGATAAGCTCACTAATTTCTTCAGGCTCCTGACCTTTAATTTGGTCAAGTGTGACATCACCTTCAGCAAGCATTGTTGCATTTGTATAATCAATGATGCCTTTAAGATTCCATTCTTCTGGAAGCTCTTCCTTCGGTGTATGCAAATCAACAGATCGTTCAATCGTTGACTTAATCATACCTTCAACGATATCACGTAGATTCTCTGATGAAAGGACGTCAGATCGCTGTTTATATATAATTTCACGTTGCTGACGTAATACGTCATCATATTGTAAAAGCTGTTTCCGAGCGTCAAAGTTATTTCCTTCAACACGTTTTTGAGCAGATTCAACAGCTCTTGAAACCATTTTACTTTGAATAGGCTGTGTATCATCCATGCCGAGTCGCTCCATCATCGCTTTCATATTGTCTGATCCGAAGCGACGCATGAGTTCATCTTCCATAGATAAATAAAATTGTGTCACACCTGGATCTCCTTGACGACCGGAACGACCGCGTAATTGATTGTCTATTCGGCGACTTTCATGTCGTTCTGTACCAATTACCGAAAGTCCTCCTGCTTCCTTCACGCCTTCACCAAGCTTAATATCCGTACCACGTCCAGCCATGTTCGTTGCAATCGTAACCGCACCAGGTTGACCAGCTTCTTCGATAATCTGTGCTTCTTTCCCATGATTTTTCGCATTTAAGATGTGATGAGGAATACCTTTTTTCTTCAAAAACTTAGAGATAATTTCAGAGGTTTCAATAGCCACTGTTCCGACAAGTACTGGCTGCCCTTTTTGATGACGTTCAGCAATATCTTCAACAACTGCTCGAAACTTCCCTTCGATCGTTTTATATATAAGATCTGCACGATCATCACGCACGATCGGCTTATTCGTTGGAATCCCAACAACGTGCATATTATATATATTTCTAAACTCTTCTTCTTCTGTTTTTGCCGTACCAGTCATACCAGAAAGCTTTTCATACATACGGAAATAGTTTTGGAACGTTACTGTTGCCAGTGTCATGCTTTCATTTTGAATATCAAGTCCTTCTTTTGCTTCAATTGCTTGATGTAAGCCTTCACTATATCGACGGCCTTTCATCAAACGTCCTGTAAAAGGATCAACGATCACAACTTCGCCATCTTGAACAACATAATCAATGTCTTTATGCATACTAGCATGCGCTTTTAACGCTTGATTTATATGATGATTTAATGAAACATGTGTAATATCAAATAGATTATCAATCCCGAAAGCACGTTCAGCCTTGTTCATGCCTTCTTCAGTAAGCTGAACACTTTTTGATTTTTCATCGAAAATGAAATCTGATTCTTTATTTAGCGTACGAACGAACGCATTAGCTTGTACATATAATTGTGCTGACTTTTGTGCTGAACCAGATATAATTAAAGGTGTTCTTGCTTCATCAATAAGAATTGAGTCAACCTCATCAATAACCGCATAATATAGCGGTCGCTGAACCATCTGTTCTTTGTAAAGCACCATATTATCACGTAAATAATCAAAGCCTAGCTCATTGTTCGTTGCATATGTAATATCAGCAGCATACGCCTCAATTTTTTCCTCACGAGACATACCGTTTAAGTTCAGACCGACTGTTAATCCTAAAAATTCATATAACTGACCCATCTCATGAGCATCACGACTTGCCAAGTATTCATTGACAGTTACAACGTGCACACCTTTACCTGTTAACGCATTTAAGTATACTGGCATTGTCGCTGTTAATGTTTTACCTTCTCCTGTTTTCATCTCAGAGATATTACCATCATGAAGGGAAACACCCCCCATTAATTGTACCTTGTATGGATATAAGCCTAACACACGCTTTGCTGCTTCACGAACAACCGCAAAGGCTTCAACAAGCATGTCATCAAGCTTTTCCCCTTTATCATAACGACCTTTGAATTCTGCTGTTTTTGATTGTAGCTGCTCATCCGTTAAGTTCGCCATATCTGCACTTAATGAGTCAATTTGTGCTGCAAGCTTTTCTAATTTAGTAATTTGACGTTTATTACCATCAAATACTTTCTTTATCATTCCAAGCATTCAAAACGCTCCTCTATTTTCATATAAGTTACACCCAATACGACATATACACACACTGGATATATAATAATGTATATACTAAGTTTTTTTCCCTTATAGAAATCC
This sequence comes from Cytobacillus sp. IB215665, assembly GCF_033963835.1. Lineage (NCBI taxonomy): Bacteria > Bacillati > Bacillota > Bacilli > Caryophanales > Bacillaceae > Cytobacillus > Cytobacillus sp. IB215665. Next base: position 372,224 of record NZ_JAXBME010000001.1, on the reverse strand, counting down.
TATTTCTAATATTAACATTTTGAGACAAAGTGAACAACATTTTGGAGGAATGTGGGAGCATAAGAAGGCAGAATCATATGAATATTTTATATTTGATTCAAAAACCTTAACAAACCATGTATGAAAAAGAGTTAGATCATTCATATAAGAGTATTTTTTTAATAACTCACGTAGTTTACGAAAAGTATTGTTAAAAGAAGGGTATGTGACAACCACATCGTTTCTTTATTGTAAATCCTTCATATTAGGCTGTAGACTTCCAAAGCTGTTCAATTGCTAACAATTGGAGGTGTGTATGTGAAAAAAAGTGTTTCTTGAAGTGAGCTAGAGATTTGGGTCTTAACAACTTTGTTGTTACTTTAATGTTTTTGAATGAAGTAGTACATATTAATAGCGGTACTTTTTATTAATTTCATCAGTCATTAACTGGAACATGGAGTGATGTTGCTGAAGAGATTGTTCGATATGTTTGAAATGACTCCTTGACTCAGAAAGGTTATTTACAACAGCTTCCTTAATTACCGTTACATCGTTTTCAATTTTTGATAGTCGCATATCTACTGTAGTAAAACGGTTATCTACTTGTGTAAAGCGCTCGTTCATTTCATGTTCTAGCTTTGTGAAGCTTTTGTCCACTTGAGTAAAACGTTCATCTACTTTTGTAAAGCGCTCGGCCATTTCAACTTCTAGTTTCGTGAAGCGTTGATCCACTTGGGTAAAACGTTCATCTACTTTTGTAAAGCGCTTGTCCATTTCACCTTCTAGCTTTGTGAAGCGTTTGTCCACTTGAGTAAAACGTTCATCTACTTTTGTAAAGCGGTCGTTCATTTCATGTTCTAGCTTTGTGAATCGTCCATTTACCTCTGTTCTAAATTCGCGCATTTCGCTCATAAATTCTAGTAACAGCTTCTCCATCATATTCACCTCCATTCATTATCAAAGATAATCCTCGAACTAGCCTTCCATTGACTACAAATGAGGTTTGTAGACATGTTTTATTATATCATATTGAAAAAGTAACATTCGATAAAAGAACAATGAGATATTGGTCAATAAACTACCAAAAACATCCTACAGCATATTTAACATCAAAAAACGTTAGGTTCTAAGCAACCTAACGTTTTCTAATCATTATTATTAATTCGGTTCAATCAAACCGTATTTGCCATCTTTTCTTAAATAAACGACATTTGTACGGTTCGTTTCTGAGTTAGTAAATACGTAGAAATTATGACCGAGCATATTCATTTGCAGAATTGCTTCTTCACTGTCCATCGGCTTTAAGTTAAAGCGCTTAGTACGGACAAGCTTTAAGTCATCCTCTTCTTCATCAGGAATCGCTACAGGCTCATTTGTAAACATATATTTAGGAGTTCCAGTATCTCGGAACTTACGGTTCACCTTTGTTTTGTGTTTGCGAATTTGACGCTCAAGTTTATCAAGAACAAGGTCAATCGCTGCATACATATCTTCATGATTTTCCTCTGCTCTTAACAATAGCTGAGACATTGGAATCGTTACTTCTATTTTAGAATGCTTATCACTATGAACTTTTAAATTAACATGGACTGTGGCATCTGAAGAATCATCGAAATACCTTTCTAATTTACCAATCTTTTTCTCAACATACTCACGCAATGCTGGAGTTACTTCAATGTTTTCACCACGAATGTTGTAAATCATACACGAACTCCTCCTTTAGTTAACTTGAGGATGTTCAAAAAAGTCCGGGAAAAATGACAGTGAATATCTGCGTTGGTTTGCTTTTCCGTTCCTCATGTACTCTTCAAACGTACACTCTGGTACTCAAAGCTACACAGCCTTGATCTTTTTCGTCCTTTTTTCCTCCTTTTTGAACTCCATTTTGAAAGGATGTTCAAATAAGTCTGGGAATAATGAACTTGTACAAGATCTAATCCACTCATTCGGCACTTAGTGTGACTTTCCTTTCCCCATTCTTCTTATCCTCATTTTTCTTGAAACTTATAACTTATTCGAGTTAAGATGGGTGAAAATGCTTAAAACATTAAAGCCACATTTCCATTTCTTATCTCTAGAAATCCGCTAAGCGGTTTTCTTAAGCTATGTATATACATTTCTACAATACCCTTAACAATTCCTTCTTAAACGTGAAATTAACTGTGAATAAATTGTGACGATTTTCATTATTTACATAACCGATATATTGTTAAAATTGATGTGTATTTATTGTTATGCAGTAAGGAAAAATGATATGTGAGAGGAAATTCCTTTTTGCGAAATTTAAAGGTTCTTTTCGTAAACTTTGTGGTTTTTTTTACTGCAAATGGACAGTTTGGCATGTTTTATGAGTACTCATTAATTGTAAAAATAGCAAAGGTGCTATGAACGATAAAATATACTTGCTTAGATCAAAAAGCACCAATCAATCCGAAAACAACCTTAAATTACACAATTATATTTTTTATATGTTTCCAAAAGAGTGTACCTGATGGAAAATGTTAAAAAACAAAAACACTCCCATACATTTGTATAGGAGCATTGTACTATTGTTGAATATAACTTGAAAATGTATGCTGAATTGGTTCCTTCCATGCAAGAAAGGCTGGAATAATGTTTTTACTAATAATAGCTTGCTTTTCCGTTTGGTTCGAGAAATGTTGTTCCAGCTTCACACACTCAGCAATGACTCCTGGGAACTGATTAACTTGATTTCGAACAATCTCATTTCGAGAAAAAATATCTAATAGCTGCTGATTCGTATCATTGATTTTAGAAAAAGCAGTAAATATGTCAGCTAATACTCTATCTCCTTCGGTACGTTCAAGGTTGTCAAAACTCCCCTTAACATAGTCAAGCCCTTCTTCAATCGTATCTAGCAATTCAGTATATTTCTTTACAATTTCATATTGTGGTGCGTCTAATTTCACCATATACTCACCTATTTCCGTTTGTCATAAAATACACCATCTACCGTGCGCGTATTATAAGGATTGATGTATTTCTTTTGCGATTGCTTCTTCTTCTTTAATCCTGCAATATCGAGCTTAATTTCATCTTTCATAGCAAGAAGCTTAGCATCTATTTGTTTGTTTAAAGTCACAATTTCTGCGCCTACACGCTTTTCCCCCGTTGAATATGGAGGCGCCAACTTCTCAATAAACTGCGTACGTTCAGTTAAAAGGTGTTGAATGCGCTCGATTTGTTCATCACGGTCACTTTTATTAATGTCCGTTTGAAGCAGCTCGAATAATTGTTTCGTTACTTGATATAGCTCTTTAATGACACTCACTACGCTTGCCCGCCTTGTGCAAATTGTTTTTGACGGTTGATTTGAATAACCTGCTTCCACGTATCACGAAACTCTGCAACATGAGCTTCCACTTCAGCAAGAGCATCTAAATCATTATTTATATTTACATCAATTAAACGACGGTTAATATAATCGTACATCGACATCATATTTTTCGACACTTCGACATCCATATTAAGCGTCACCATTAATTCTTGTATAATGTTCTGTGATTTTATGAGATTCGTATTTTTTTCCTCAATATTATTTTCTTGGATCGCTTTGCGAGCTAGATTGATAAATTTCAAACAGCCGTTATAAAGCATTAATGTTAACTCCCCAGGCGATGCTGTTGTCACTGAATTTGTCTGATACGATTGATAAGGGTTTTGTGTTGCCATTTTATTTCATACTCCTTTTGAAAATAAATTGTTTGGAAAAGATAATACAATCATCTATCCATAGTTACTAAACATTACACAGCTTGATATTGACACCTCTGAAAGAAAATCATAGACACTATAATTAATAACCAAATTGACTTGCCAGATACGCTGCTTGTTCGTTTGCTTTTTGAATAGCAAGCTCCATAGCGGTAAATTGGCTCCAATAGCGGTCTTCGACCATCTCTAAGCGATTCTCAAAATTTAAAATGTCATCTAAAACATTATCAAGGCTTTTGCCGATCGAGAACTGGTCATTCGTCTTTGTTGAACTTCCTGCTTTTTCTACAATCTGAGTCATTGCATTATCTAATGAGTCGCGAAGCCTACTAGCAATACCAGAGGTTTCATAGCTATCTCCCTCAGCATTAAACAATTCGTACACAGCTTCAGGGTTTTCCGCAATTTTTTCTCGTAATTTATCTTCGTCAATCAATAGTTTTCCATTTTCAGTATAGTCAGCCGATGTAGTAATACCGATTTCTGCTAATTGACTAAAGCCCGTTTCACTACCAGATATTGGTGAATAGAGGTCAAGCCTCATTTGATTTAATACACTTGATAATGTTGAATCTCCTTTTAAAATACCACTTTTCGCTAAACCTTCCCACTTTTCGATTTCATCATCAGATAATTCTTCCCTTTCTGCATCTGTTAATGGAGGATAGTCCCGATATTTTTCTTCAGAGATCGTACTATTTATTTTTTCAATAATTTCATTGTATTTATTAACGAATTGTACAACAGTGTCAACAATTGCATCGTCATCTGTCGATGTAGAAACTCTTATTTTTTCTCCAGGACTTTCATTATGTAACGTGTAAGAAACGTTGTTGATAGAAAATTCATTAGTTGAACGAGTTGTCTGCAAACCATTAATAATAAACTCTGCATCTTCTCCATCAGTTTTAATTGCATCTGGATCAGTAAATCCGAGTTGAGCAAAAAAACGTTGTGTATCACTATCGACAACTTCTAGACCAGCTTGCGACCCTGTTTCTTCTTTTGTCATCACTACTTTTTCAGTTTCTGAATCATAAAACACATTTATACCAAGCTGTTCATTTTCATTTAATTTCCTAATTACATCATCGAGTGTATCTGTATCTGCAATATCAATTGTTACACCTTCACTTTTCGTCCCATCACCATTTGTTACATCTAATGTTAATGTTACTGCTTGTCCACCAGTAAAGTTTGCAGCCTCATTAGAAATCCATGTTGCTGACTTGGCTATATTAAGGACTTCGATTTCTGTACTCACATCTGAAGCATCTGCATTTGCAACGGCTGTGACAATATTTTCATTCGAGCTTGTTGTCGTTTTTTTCAAAAGATTACTTTGTCGATCAATCCCATCAAAAATAAACGTATCTAATTCTTTTAATAACGTATTCATTTCCCGATAGCTGTCACGTTGCCATTCTAAGATTTGTTTCTTTTGTGACAGCTTATCAAGTGGGATTCTTTCTGCTGACATTAAATCACTAACAATTTGATCTATGTCCATACCACTTGCTAAACCACCTATACGTAAATCAACCATTTATATCCCTCTTCACTTATATTTTTTTATCCACAACTAAGCCAACAAATTCGGTCATTGCTGCATACATATCGAGTAACTTCTTAGGAGGAATTTCTCTTACAACTTCCTTCGTTTCAGCATCTATTACGACAACGAAATACTCCTCAAGTTTTTCGTGTAGCTCAAATTGGACCGATGTGTATGTAGGTTCTAAAAATTCATTAATACTTTTTATGACATCATTAATTTTATCTTTTGATAATGTCTCTTTATTATCAGTTGTAGTTTTCATTTCTAGCTGAGTTTCTAGCTGTGTCATCTTTACTCCAGTCGAAGATGTGGGTGATGGAGATTGTGTCGTTATGTTTCCAATTTCCATGAAACTCGCTCCCTTTTCAATACTTTTCTTTTATTATCGGTAATTATTGCAAATTGTTGAGGAGAGAAAATGAAAAATTAATTATTGAGGATAATTTTATGAGGCTTTTTTCTTATATATTATAAAATTACTAGGCTTATTTTATCATGGAAAAATGTTTATTTAGTTTGTTGTTAATCTATACTTGGCATAAAGAATATTTGAATTACATGACATATACAAAAAACCACGCTCGAAAAATTCGAGCGTGGTTTTTAAATAGCTTAACGAAGTAATTGTAATACTCCTTGTGGCTGTTGATTTGCTTGTGCAAGCATAGATTGTGCTGCTTGAGAAAGGATGTTGTTTTTCGTCATTTCCATCATTTCTTTAGCCATATCAACGTCACGGATACGTGATTCTGCTGCTGTTAAGTTTTCAGAAGAAGTTTCTAAGTTATTGATTGTATGCTCTAAACGGTTTTGGTAAGCACCCATTTTTGAACGTTCTGCAGATACTTTTGTAAGTGCATTTTCAATAACAGTAATTGCATTCCCTGCTTCATTAACAACATCTAATCCACTTTCAATTCCGTTGTCATCAGTACCATTTGTAACGTCAGTTCCTGTTGTGAAACCAGTGCCCATACCAGTGATACCTAGAGCTGCCGCAGTCATATCAGTAAATTCAAGTGTCATAGTTTGGTTTTCATTCGCACCAATTTGCAATGTGAATTTAGATGAATCTGGTGTTGATGATGCTGGAGTTGCAGCATGAGTTCCTTGTGATAAACCAATAGAAGTCAAAGAGCCAGCAGAAGCGCTATCGATTTGAATGCCATCAGCATCATTATCTGCGGTAATTGTTAATTGTCCTGAAGCCCCATCCCAAGTAGCCGTAGCCCCAGTAATAGCAGTCGAAATGGCAGTAGCTAAATCATCCCCATCAAGAGTAGTACCATCATAATCAGCAGTAAGGTCTACTGTTTGAGCAACACCACTACCAACTGTTACATCAAATGTCAAATTGTTACCACCACTAAAATTTGTACCAGTACCAAGCGTTATAGCTATACCAGTTGCTGTCCCTCCTGCAGCTGGAACATTTGTCCCAGCTGTTACATCGCCAGCACTTGCATTCAATAGTTTTTGAGTATTAAATTCCATTGTGTTACCAATACGGTTGATTTCACTCGTTAATTGGTTAACTTCTTTTTGAATTTCTTCACGATCAGAAGTTGTATTTGTGTCATTTCCTGCTTGAACAGCTAGTTCACGCATACGTTGTAGAATTTCAGTTGTTTCACTTAATCCACCTTCAGCTGTTTGAATCATAGAAATACCATCTAGTGAGTTACGTGACGCTTGATCTAATCCACGAATTTGCCCACGCATTTTTTCAGAGATTGCAAGACCAGCTGCATCATCTCCTGCACGGTTAATACGAAGACCACTCGATAACTTTTCCATATTCTTTGCATTTGCATTGTTAGCACTGTTTAATTGGTTGTACGTGTTTAACGCCGCGATATTGTGATTAATTCTCATTTTTATTTCCTCCTTGAGTTGTGTTTGTCCACATCCTTGTGGATTTTTTTGCAGATAGACAAAAGCCGGCCGCCTTTTGTAACTATCTTGTATTCTATATATCGACTTATTTTTGAGTTGTTTAATAGTTTTTTAGTTTTTTTATTATTTATTTGTGGAATATTATATTTTTTTGTTGAAAAGTAGATAAATGAATGCTAAAAATATGCAGTTTTAAAGGATTAATAATTTTCAAGCCTTAATAAATTTATTAGAAAAACCCCTACACAATCGTCTAGAGGTTTTGTTTCATTTGCTTATTCAACTGACTTAATACATCCTTTGAAGCCTCTGTAGCTTTATTATTTGCCTGTTGTATCGCTACATAGATTTCTTTACGGTGAATCTCCACATGCTTTGGTGCTTGAATACCGAGTTTTATTTGTTCGCCATCAATGTCTAGAACAGTGATTTCAATGTCCTCTCCTATGTGAATGGCTTCGTCCTTCCTTCTCGTTAACACTAGCACAGTGCTCCCTCCTTATTTTACAGACTGTGCCTTGTTCTCAAATAAGGCATGCTTTGTATGATACGGTGTGTTTGTTAAGATGATTTGTTTGCCGAGACGTTTGTTAGCATTGATTACGATGGGTGCTTGCAGGTTGATGGTTGTTTTATCAAATGGCTCCTGAACAGTTATAATATTATAGACTGCTACATCTTTTTCAGAAGTAAGCTGTAATTGCTCAACAATATGATCGTCAAGTTGAAAATCATACTCATTAAAATAAGTAAATGGTTCTATCATTACAAATGCTACATTAGCCGTTGAAACTGACTGTAATATAAAAAAAGGTGTATCCTCTGAGAAAGGGATAATAATATACTTTTTTTCATCAATGAAACCAGGCAATCCGTTATTGAACGTAAAAAAAGTGCTCTCTTCAACTGTCATTTCTCCATGGTATTTTGTCTGAATTTTCATCATTTCATTCCTTTACAGCTATATTTCAAGTTCAAAATTGGGACCAATATGCTTTAAATTCACAAAATCAATTTGCAAATCATTATACCTTGCTAAATTTACTTGTACATCCCCTGGTGTGTAATCGAGAATTGGTTTATTTCTCTTCGCTTCTATTACTGGCTTATTTACCTGGACGTCTATCTTCACTTGCGCAGGTTCATAGTTTGTTTTGACACTAAAGTGTGACGGAATGTAACCAATATTAAAATCATACATCGGATCTTGGCTATTTTCCTTCGCTTGCTTAGCGATTGGATTACCACCGAGTTCTATTTTCATAAGCTCGTCACCTTGTTGTGCCCTTCTAGCAATCCCATCTAGCCAATCTTGATACCCTAGATTAGCTGCTTCTTCAATTCGTTTAGATATGTGCTTTAAGTCCATATCCTCCCATGCTTGTGTCTGATCAATCGTTAACTTTCCCTTAATTGTTTCTATATTTACGTCCGCTTGCGGTTGTTGAATTGATAGTTCAGCTTTTGGTTGTTCCATACGTTGTTGTGGTTGGTTGGCCTTCAATTCAATTTGTGCAGATATTGATTGCAGACGGATTTGTGGTAATTGCAATGTTCTCACCCCTAACAAACATATTCGAAATGGAGGAAGCAAGTCCCGTAAGATTATCTTCAACAGTCATTGTTTCCAAACTTTTAATACATCACTATTAGAAAAGCTATCTCCCATAAAGAAGATAGCATGTAATGAATAAAGATAAACTAGCGTAAAAAGTCCATTAATGTTGGTTGAATAATGTCAGCACCAACACCCAATGCTGCTCGGTGAACAGTTTCTTGTATTGTTAAATCAATGATCACTCGCTCTAAATCTATATCCTCATTCTCAGATAAAATTTGATTCGCTACGACCTCTTGACTACCAATTCGGTCCTCAATTAGTTCTAACCTATTATACCGTGCACCTATTGATGAACGTTCAGCATTTATTTGATCAACATGGTCATCAACCTGTGCTAGCAGCGTATCTAAATCAGCAGACGGGTTACCGTTAAGATTATCTTCAATTGCTTGTAGCGTATCAAATAAACCCTGCCCGAAAATATTACTCGGATCAACATTCACTTGTAGCTGTACACCTTGGGAAACTTCAATAGAAAAAGCATCTGTCTGCTGGTTAGCTGTAGGAGGTGAGCCACTCTGAACTGGCGCTTTGTCGATCGCTGTTCCATTAAATATATATTTACCTGCTACCTTTGTGTTTGCTACAGATACTATATCCTCTTTAATTTGTTCAATTTCATTTGCTATCGCTTCCTTGTCCTCTGCACTTAATGCGTCATTATTCCCTTGTACTACAAGCTCCCGAACCCTTTGCATGGCATTATTAGCATGACTAATTGCATCCTCTGAATTATCCATCCACATATATGCCTCAGACAAGTTACGCTTATACTGTTCAACCTCAGTTAAATTTGTGCGATAATACATACCCTTCATCGCTACAACAGGATCATCTGACGGTCGAGTAATTTTTTTACCTGTTGATAATTGATCTTGCAGCTTGCCAAGCTTTTCATAGCTATTACTTAGATGACGTAATGAATTGTTAGCTAACATTCCTTGTGTGACACGCATCATTTAACACCTACCTTCCACCGATTCCTAAACCGTTTATAACTTTATCTAATATTTCATCTGTTAATGTAATCATTCGAGCAGACGCATTGTACGCATGCTGAAATGTAATCATATTTGTCATTTCTTCATCTAACGATACCGCGCTCACTGATTGCCGGTTCGTTTCAACAGAGTCTCGTAATACCGAGCTATTATAAGCTAAACGTTCAGCTTCCTGCGTATCAACTGCCATTTCACCAATGATACCTTCATAATAGTTTTGGATTGTCGTTGAGTCGCCACCAATATTCATCAATCTATTTTTCACTTCAGCTAAAGCTAGCGCATTATCTCCATCACCCAAATTTGGACTATCAGGGCCATTTGATGAAAAAGCGAAATCCCAAACAGACCCTTCTGAAATATTAAATGTCCAGCTACCATTGGCAATACCACTGTCTAAATGAGAAATATCTATTGAAAGGTCAGGTAGATCATTTGCAAGATCATCTATCGGTTGATTAGTTTTTATCGGATTGTTTAGACTGTCGTATATACTATAACTATACACCCCATTAGAAACAGCTATTTCTAATCGTATATCACCATAAGCAGTTCCACCGATATTCCCACTAAAACCACCTTCAACGACTAATCCGCTTTTATCAGCTGCTGCTGCAATATTATCAATAGATGCCATAATGACGTCATCTACTTTAAGTGCACTTGCTGCTCCCTCAACACCTGTAAGATTTTCAAAGAAATTCACACCGTTATGAGTTCCATCATTAATATCTGTAATATTCCAGCCCGATTGGTGAACACGGTTAATTTCCATCGCAAATTGATATGCCATTTCATCAATTTTCTGAAGCATCTCAGGATACACACCAACTTTAGGTGTGCCGTTACGATCTTGATAACCATATGATTCAATCAAACTAACAAACGAACCGACGGAGCCGAAGTCTTCTACAGCAATACCTTTTTGTGAACCTAAATCGACGCTTTCCACTAGCCCGTCATTACTGTAATTAACCGATAGTTCATTTACAATATCAAATTTACCATCCACAAGTGTGCCAATTTGATTACCTGTGCTGTCAACAATATGTACCGTCACTTTTCCTTCTGCTATATCTAATGCTTGACCACCACTAGATGTATTCGTAACTTTAATATTTACGAGAGATGATAATTGATCTAGCAAACGATCACGTTCATCATATAAATCATTTGGTAAATAACCATGCGGTTCGACATCGGCAATTTGTCGGTTTATATCATTGATTTGATCTGCTAGAGAGTTTATTTCTTTTTCTGTTACGCTTAGTTCATTTTGCAAATCATTTTGGATAGCCTGTAACGAATCAGATATGTAGTTGAATGTTTCGGCAACTGCGATACCCCTCTGCTGTACAACTTCGCGGGCACCTGCATTTGACGGGTCTACCGCTAAATCCTGCCATGATTGCCAAAAACGATCAATGACATTTGCCAAACCTGTATCTGATGGTTCATTCATAATGCCTTCCATTCTTTCAAGCGCTTGTGCGCGTGAGTCCCAATAACCTAGCTTACTATTTTCACCTCGAAATTGAACGTCCAAAAAGCTATCACGCATGCGTTGTACTGAACCTGTCTCAACGCCTGTTCCAATTTGTCCAGGCATATCTGGACGATTGATCGCTGCTGATGGATATGGCTCTGTTTGGACAAAGTTCACTCGTTGTCTTGTATAGCCAGGTGTGTTGGCATTGGCGATATTATGTCCAACTGTATATAATGCTGACTGCTGTGTAGCCATACCGCGGCGGGCGGTTTCTAACCCATGAAAGGTTGAAGTCATGCTGTGTTTCCTCCTTTGTAAAACATAGAAAAGTAGAATTTAAGATCTATTTTTTGACTCACTCCAGACACATCAAAGGTCATAAGCTAATAACCGCTTATGCTTTCGAATCAAACAATGAACGACTTGGTTGAGGCCCTTCTGACATTGCTGGCTTTTCATAATTAAATACTTCTGGCTGTGGCAGGAGCATGTCTAATGAGATATTTACAAATTGTAACGATTGATATAACAGCTGTTGATTAAGTTCATTTTGTTGTTTTAGCTCGTTTATGATTTGAGTAAGCTGTGATTGGATGTGAATTAATTGCTGTTTGTCATCACCAGCTGCGATGTCGATGCAATCTGTAACCGTCGGCTCACTTCCTGCAATTGTATGACCGCTGACCATTTTGTACACTTGTTTTTTCCGTTCTTCATCAAGCGTACGAATGGCAGCGACATGTTTTTGTTCATCCTTTAATAATGTATCGAGGGCTTTAATGTCGCCTTTTTTTACAATATCGGTTTTCTTGGTGCCTAGATCGTACAAGCTTTTATGGATCTTGTACATTTTTTGTAGCGTTGATTGTAAGGCTTGAACTGACAATGCTCCCCCTCCTATTTTTTCGAATAAAAGTCGTATATTCCTCTTGCAACAGCTTCACGATTGATCGTATATGTTCCACTGTCTACTTGTTGCTTAATTGCCTCAACCTTTTCTTGACGAGCAGCTTCAATATCTGTCGTTTCTTGAAGCTCCTTAGCAGCTGAAGAAATTTCTAATTTATCTTTCATCGTGTTGTTTTTTTTGATTGTATCAAGCTTATTCAGTTGTTGCTTATACGGGTTGATTCCAGATACCCCGAATTGGTTTATTTTCATGCCGATCCCTCACTTTCCTCGCGGCAGAAGTATCATCTTGTTTTTATTATCGGTTAATTTGGGAGATTGTTAAATGTAGCGTGACGAAAAATTATTTATTTTATAGTATGAATGCTGTGAGGTATTATCTTAAGAAGATTGTTGTAGTAAACATCGTGCTATTGTTAGATGAGGATTTATACCGTTCTCATCTTTTTATTGAAGAAAAAGTGCTACGAAATATCGTTTAATATGCCTCAGTACAAAAAGCATCAACCATAGACACAGTTAAAGGATCAAACTCACTTTCTAGCATCTAGGCATAAAGCGAAGTAAGATCCTTCAGCGTAATGTTAGTTCTTAAAGCTACTATAAATGTAGCCTCTTGTAATTTGATAGATTAGCTTCACTTATTACGATTTTTATTAACCGAAAAATAAGTAATGGTTTCTTTTTCTTTTTCTTTCAATTCTTGTTTACGTGTTTCTTCTTTATTATGAGTAAATAAATCAGTTTGTAATTCTCTCACACAGTTTGGACAAATCTTACCGTCGCGAATTGTTGTTCCACAGCGCTCACATTGATAACCGAGGTTAGGAAATTGAGCTAATTTTAAACGACCTTTTTTAATAAATTTAATGATTAACTCTTCCTCTACCCCTGTTGCAACGACAACTTGATCCATAGTTGCAGTTCTGTTTTCCCTTTTGCGGATATAATTATATACTTCTTGGTATGCTTTTTCCTCTTCTTTATAGCAGTTGTCGCATACATCACGAAATTGATTTTTCACAAATATATTGTCACATTTTGGGCAATTATCTAACTCAGCCATAGCATCTTTCTCCTTTCAGCCATTCTCTTCAGTTGGTTAGTAGAATTCTAATAGATAACTTTATTATATCGCTTGTCGATCATAATTATAAAGTGAAACTTCTCGTATCATAAACTCTCTTACTCATCCTCTTACTAGAGTAAGAGAAGAAACCGACTTTGCACCTGCTTGTCGAAGCACCTCTGCAGCGTGTCGTACAGTTGAACCAGTCGTATAAATGTCGTCAATGAGTAACACACATTTATTGTTAAGCTCATTTCTATGATCCTCATTCATTGTAAAAACATTGGTTGATTGTAGACGTTCCATTCTTGATTTTTTAGATTGTTTTTCATGATGGGTTCGAGAAAGTGGGTTTAGGATGGGGAGCTCTAGTAAACTTGCAAGTGCCGTAGCTTGATTAAAGCCGCGTTCGTATAACCTTTCTTCACTTAACGGAATGGGCATAATATAGTCGTTTTCATTAAAGTACATGTTAAAGCACGCTTGTATTGGTTGTTTAAATGCATGTGCGATCATAAAGTCACCACGGAATTTAAATAAGTTCAACTTCTCCTTCATAAAATCGTTATACAAATAAATAGAACGATTTTTCATTAAAACACCTTGCCACCGAATATCTTCTTCCCATCGAATGCAATCATAGCATGAATCACCGTGCTTATATTTGTTGGCAAGCTCTGCTAACGGTCGTCCACAAACCTTACATACATCACCTTCAATGTAGGCAAAGCTCTCATGACATGCTGAACAAACTTTTTGCTGATCAATTTTAAAAACCAGGTCATGCCAGCTGACCTCCTGTTTAATTGGCTCATGACAAAGTATACAATATGACATAACCAAACCTCCTGTAATCTTCCTACTAAAACACATATTTAACGAAGGAAGTCGTATATTATCAAGGGAAAATGGCAATTTAGTTTTAATAACCTGGCAAAAAATTATCCCCTATGAAGCAGCCCCATCCTTTCACCTTCAGCATTCATATACGCTATATGCCGTTTTGCATGAAGCATCGCCTTTGTTTTACCGAAATGAAATAGGCGGATTTCACCAGTTGGATGCTTGGCACTACGACCGACCCGTCCTGCAATTTGCACTAATGCGCTCTCAGTAAATATTCGATCCTCAGCACCTAGCACCGCAACATTAATATTAGGTATTGTGATTCCACGCTCTAATATGGTGGTTGTGATGAGAATAGGTATGCTACCGTCACGAAATGCAGACACCTTTTCTTTACGTGTCACATCATTTGCGTGAACGCCTTCAATTTTCGAATGGTGACGTTTTAATAATTCGACAACTGTCGATAAAGCTTCAATGTGAGGGACAAATAGTAGCGCTTGCTTATTTTCAGTGAGGTGGTTTAGCAACCATGCGAGCACAGGTTTTGGTAGACGTTTTTTCTGTAACAACTTACGCCAGTCTCCACACGATTGAAATGTAGGAAGTGGCAATGAAAAGCCATGATAACGGGCTGGGATTGTAACGGCATCACGCCTATTGGATGCTATTTCTCGTTGCCATTTTTTTGATGGAGTTGCGGTTAAATAAATCGTTGGAGAGGTAAGTTTTTTTGCTTGTAGGACTGCATATTGGAGCATCGGATCAATAGAGTACGGAAAAGCATCGACTTCATCAATAATGACAATATCGAAGGCTTGATAATATCGATGCAGTTGATGAGTAGTAGTAATTGTGATAGGTGCTATTTTCCCGCGATCTTCACTTCCTCCGTAGAGAGCGATGACTTCGACCTGTGGAAAGGCTGATCGCATACGAGGAGCAAGCTCTAACACTACATCTGTACGTGGTGTTGCAATACATACACTTTTTCCTGCTCGTAATGCTGCTTCAATCCCATGAAATAAAACCTCCGTTTTGCCAGCACCACATACAGCCCAGACGAGTAGGTCTTTATTGTTTGTTACTGCTTGTACAACACGTTGTGAAGCCACTTGTTGCCCCTTCGATAATGTGCCAGTCCATTGTAGTGGGTTTTTTATGACACTTGTATTGATAGGACCGAGCCAATGAATAAGTGCAGTGCACGTACTTATACGCCCTAGCTGTATACACTTTCTGCAATACGTGCACGACTCTTGACAGCGAGCACAGTCAAATTCACCGAAAAGATGCTTGTCGTTATTCCCGCACCTCGCGCAAGTAGATAAACCTCTCTGTTCAGCAATTCCTTTTGTATATGATACATATCCATTCTTATAATGCTCGTAAATTTGTTCAACCGGGTGAGTGATAGCACATAGAAGCGTTTGTTTTCCTGCTAATAGCTGCTGCAATTCTTTTGAGTAATTGAAGGAAGTGTTTAAGGTCGGGGTGTGAATGGCTGTGGCATGTCGAATTGATCTAGCTCGTTCATGATTCAGGGGTTGGACAAGGGGTTCGGGGATAAGGAGTCCCTGTTTACTTAAAAAGCGCATATATTCCTCCTTATTGTATATTTTTTGACAAGTAAGTTATTCGACATTTTTCACTGTAGTCCTCTTAATGTTGGAAAATATATACGTTTCAGTATAGATCTTTAATTTGAGCTTAGCCTGCTGTTTTACTGACTAGATTTTTTATTTTATTGTCTGATTGGTCTATTGTCCAAATTTATGGTTTTACTGTCGAAAAGTGCTACTTTACTGTCCAAACTCGACCTCTTTCTGTCCAAATACGCTACTTTACTGTCCAAACTCAACATCTTTCTGTCCAAAAGTGCTACTTTACTGTCCAAACTCGACCTCTTTCTGTCCAAATACGCTACTTTACTGTCCAAACTCAACATCTTTCTGTCCAAAAGTGCTACTTTACTGTCCAAACTCGACCTCTTTCTGTCCAAATACGCTACTTTACTGTCCAAACTCGACCTCTTTCTGTCCAAAAACGCTCCTTTACTGTCCAAACTCGACCTCTTTCTGTCCAAAAACGCTCTTTTACTGTCCAAACTCGACTTCTTACTGTCGAAATACTACGGTTTACTGTCCAACAGCTCCATCTTATTGGTCGATCCTGTTTCTCTCAACTAAACCTAACAAAGTTCATTTACTTGAAATCGTGATATCTCATCAATTGCTTAAATACACCTCAATATAACAAAACAGCGTTGCAGATAGTGTACCTGCAACGCATGTATCAAAATCATTATTTTATATACCAGCCAAATCCTATGGCACCTTCTCCAAGATGTGTGCCAATCACCGGACCAAAGTAACTGATGCTAAATTCAACATGAGGGAATTTCTGTTCAAGCTGATCTTGCAGCTTTTCAACCTCTTGTTGACGATTTGAATGTATTAATACTGCTTTCATAGGCAGACCCTTTTCGGCTTCTTGTTCAAAAAGTTCGATTATACGCTGGAGTGCTTTTTTTCTCGTACGGATCTTTTCGGACGGTACAATCATTTTATCTACAAAATGAAGAATTGGCTTTACTTGTAATAGGCTGCCAATCATCGCTTGAGCACTGCTTAAGCGTCCCCCACGTTGGAGGTGAGACAAATCATCGACCATAAAATATGCCTTCAATGTTTTCTTCATTTCATTTAGTCTAGCTATGATGTCGTTAGGTGATTTTCCCTCATTAGCCATTTGAGCTGCTTCAATAGCATAGAAACCTTGCATCATACAGCTAATTTCGGAATCAAATGTAAATACTTTAATATTGTCAACCATTTCTCCAGCTGCGACTGCACCTTGATATGTTCCGCTTATTCCACTGGAAAGGTGAATGCTAATGACCGCATCAAAATCGTGAGCTAGTTGTTCAAACTTTTCCACAAATAAACCGATAGATGGCTGTGAAGTTGTTGGGAGCTCATCGTTTTGGCGAACCTTTTCATAAAACTGATCTGTTGTAATTTCAATCTCTTCTTCAAATGATTCATTCTTAAAATTAACAACGAGTGGGATCATTGATATATGCAGATTGTCACGTGTTTTCTTAGGGATATATGCCGTACTATCAGTTAAGATTGCCGTTTTCATTACATTAACCCATCCTTATCAATACTGTTAAAAATTTGATTATGAAATAAATAATCATTGCATAATGTATTTTACATGAATTATAAGCTAAAATGTAGCGAAAACATTAATTTTTCTCCCAGGCTACCTTTGTGATTTTTCGTACAAAGAAGAAAACATTGCACAGAAGGCACCTTTACCTTGACAGAACTTGCGTCAATTTTACAATAAATAACAAAATTATAGAGTCATGTCACCATACAAGTGCGCCATTCAGGAACTCTTCAATGAACTTCCTACAATTTGTTTCGTTGAGTGATGTCATAGTACGAAACACCCTTTAATGAAAGGGGTTACATTTTATTAATTGAAAAAGAAGCGCTGCACAGCACTTACACTCAAGCTAGTTTCACAAGTGGATACCGCCGGAAACTCCAATTCCACTTAAGTAATTGGAGTATAACCCTGTTTGTTAATATGTATTTCGCAGCCTCAAATTCGCAGGATAACAAATAAAGGTGTACCTTTAAGAATGCACTCAACAATCTTTTCGTTAACGGACTTCAACCCATCCATTTTTAATGGCAACGACAACGGCTTGTGTACGATCATTTACATTCATTTTTTGTAAAATATTACTAACGTGGTTTTTAACGGTTTTTTCACTAATAAACAACGCTTCACCAACTCCACGATTGCTTTTCCCGTCTGCTAATAATTGAAGCACTTCGCATTCACGTCTAGTAAGTATATGTAATGGACGGCGAATTTCTGTTTTCTGCAATGTACTAACCATACTTGATTGTCCACCTTCAGCTAAACGGCGAAATTCATTAACGAGGTTATGCGTCACCTTCGGATGTAAATATGATCCTCCGTCAGCAACCACTTTCACAGCTTCAACAAGTGCATCAGCATCCATTTCCTTTAATAAATAGCCGCGTGCGCCAGTTTTTAAAGCGTGCATAACATAGCTTTCATCATCATGAATCGATAGGATAATTACCTTTGCTTCAGTTTTTTCCTCGGTAAGTAGCTTTGTTGCTTCTACACCATTTACGATTGGCATATTTATATCCATTAAGACAACGTCTGGATTATATGTTTCTACGAGTGATAAAGCTTCATTACCATCGCTTCCTTCGGCTACTACTTCAAAGCTATCTTCAAAATCCAAAATCCTTTTTACACCTTCGCGAAATAATTGATGATCATCTATAATTACTATTTTTGTCTTCATCGTAATCCTCCCCATATTTGTGAGCTGATTAATTCGTAACTGGAATCCTAATCATTATAAGCGTGCCTCCACCGATTTTGGAATCAACCGACATTTCTCCTTCTAGCAGGTCTACGCGTTCTTTCATTCCAATTAGCCCAAATGCATTTTCCTTTTTATGATCAATATTAAAGCCTTTGCCGTCATCTTTAATGATCAGTATAACATCTTTTGCTCTAATCTCAATTTTCACTTGAATTTTAGTTGGTTCCGCGTGCTTTATCGCATTTTGAACAGATTCTTGTGCTAGACGAAAGAGCGCGACTTCTAAACGAGTTGGTAGTCTGTTATCTTTGCCAATACTAGTAAATACAATCTTTGCATTATTATTATACTCTTCGACTGTTGATAAGTATTTTTTAAGGGTAGGTACTAATCCTAAATCGTCAAGAGCCATAGGTCGTAGGTCATAAATAATTCTTCTAACCTCATAAAGAGTTGAGCGAACCATTATTCGCAAGTCGCGAATCTCCTTTAATGCTTCCTCGCCTCCACGTTCGTGATACAAGCGATCTATTAACTCGGATCTCATCATGACATTTGCAAGCATTTGAGCTGGTCCATCATGAATTTCACGTGATAACCGTTTCCGCTCTTCCTCCTGCCCTTCGATGATCCTTAATCCGAAATCTTGCTTTTGGATGGCGTCTTCTAAAATTTCACCTACTTGACGAAAATCACTATGTAAATAATGTAGAACAACAGTAATTTGCCCTATAAGGTGATCGGCTCGTTCAATCGTTTCTCTTAAGTTTAATATTCTTCTCTCTAGATCATCACGACGATCTCTAAGCTGCTTTTCACGTTCACGAATCATGGAAAGGTTCATCTGTAACGCATGTGCTTGTTCGTAGGCCTCACGAACCTGACTTTCACTATACTTCTCGAAATGCTTACTTACCTCAACTAAGCGTTGTCTTGCGAACTTTTCATGTGTGTCTAACTTGTCTCCATCTTCAATCACTTCGTTTACAAGAACACGCGTATTAGATAATTCTTCGACTAATTTTTCATACTCCGTTCTAGATTGCTCACTTATTCGAAAAATTTCGCCTTTACTATTATCGACAGTTTCAATCATTCTTTCTAGTATTTTGTCTAGTGCTTTGGTGTCAATTTTCTTTGTCATTGTGCCTCCTTGTCAAATAATATAAGTAGGGATGACCTATATTTTGCCATGGGATGTAATTAGCATGGTCTTTTTGTTTCTTATGCAAACTCATTCATAGAGCTTGAGCAATGGGTAGGTGGAACGTATACGCCACTGATTGAAAAGTCCCATTGTTGAAGTAGGGGTCAACGAAGCAATCAACTTGTAACCTCATACTCTCGTCCGATAAGTAAACCACCACATTTACTTTTCAGGACTTTTGATCATTAAATTAGCAATTTATGTATACACAATGTCAAATTGTGTTGTAAAAGGCCTCTTACTTCCCATTATATCATGGAGTAAACAAGTATATTGTCCCATTTAACAAACGACAACATTCGCTTTTTTTGGCTACATTTCTTAATAAAATTTATACAAATTGGAAAATGTATAGTAAAATATTCCTGTTCACCAATTATTTGATATGCTGTTTTTCTTTGCATGAATTGGACACAGTTATTTGCTGTGAAATTGTTGTCGTTTTATAATGAATATAGTGGCTTGTTGACGAAAGCGCTACATAAAATCAGGCTCTTTATTAAAATAATGTTACTAAATGGGGCTGTCAATCTTTGGAGTAGAGGATAACCGTAAGCGCTAGTTTGAAACAACATTAATGCGAAAATAGCCTAAAATTAATATATAAGTTAGCATGAGAAGGCATAATCAGGAGGGTTTTCAGTTTGTTACAAAAGTATTATACCGTAAAGGGAAATGGAGAACATGAAATTACGATTCAAAAATCCCGCTTTATCTGTCACGTAAAGCGAGTAACCGATGATGGAGAAGCGCAACAATATATACAAGATATTAAGAAGCAGCATTGGAATGCTTCTCATAATTGTTCTGCATACTTAATTGGTGAAAGAGATCAGATTCAAAAAGCAAACGATGATGGCGAGCCTAGTGGCACAGCAGGTGTACCGATGCTTGAAGTGCTGAAGAAGAAGGGCCTAAAAGATACCGTCGTCGTTGTCACTCGTTATTTTGGTGGAATTAAGCTTGGTGCAGGGGGACTTGTTAGAGCTTATGGAAAAGCAGTATCGGAGGGGCTTCAAGCGACGGGTATTGTCGAAAGAACGCTGATGCGTGTTATGCACACTAAAATTGATTATAATTGGCTTGGCAAGCTTGAAAATGAGTTGCGGTCTTCAATATACAAGCTAAAGGAAATTCACTATTTAGAAGATGTTGATATTGAGGTATATGTAGAAGAAGATCAAAAGCAACAATTTATAGAATGGATGACAGATTTAACGAATGGTAAAGCTGTCATCTCTGAGGGCATAAGCACATATTTAGAGGAGACCGTTATAATATGAGCAATCATACGAAACGAAGAAGGGTGAGGGAATGAAAGACAATCAGGACAATAAATCTGAAAAGGTTAAACCAAAACGACGTAAAAGACTTATTTATTTCATCATTCCAGTGCTCATTATCATCATAGCTGCCACTGCTTATGGTGCAAATTTATATATAAAAGCTCAAAACGCATTCGAAAATTCACGAGATGTTCCAACTAATGAGGATACATCTACTCCACCAGTACAAGAAACGGATATAAAGAAAAAAGATAACTTTTCGTTGTTAATTATGGGCATAGAGAATAGTGAAACGAGGGTGGATGCAAATAATGTAGATGCATTACTTCTTGCTACATTTAATGAAGAAAAAAAATCTGTGAAGCTTTTACACATCCCACGTGATTCCTATGTATATATTCCATATAAGGATAGGAAAGACAAAATCACACATTCTCATAATGGCGGCACTCAAGCAACGATTGAAACTGTTTCACAGCTTCTTGATCTACCGATTGACCGTTATATTAAATTAGATTTTAATGCATTTGTTGCCATTGTTGACGCACTTGGTGGTATTGAAGTTGATGTCCCTATCACATTTTCTGAACAAGATAGTCAGGATCGACTTAATAGCATTTATATAGAAAAAGGCCTGCAAACATTAACTGGTGAGGAAGCACTTGCCTTAGCACGAGTAAGGAAGCTTGATAATGATTTTGAACGTGGTAAACGTCAACAGCTTATTATTGAGGCGATTATTGATAAAGCCGCTTCACTCGGTTCAATTACGAAATATGGGACGATGATTGAAGCACTTGGAGACAACTTAAAGCATAATTTTACTACTTTTTCTGAAATCACTTCATTATACAAATATGCCTCGTCTAATCTTACGATCGAGACACTTCAGCTACAAGGGTACGATTCAACAGCTGGAGCAGCATATATTTTTGAATTAGATGAAGCTTATTTAGAAGAAGTAAAAAAAGAACTGCAGGATCATCTAGAAGACAATGAGTCTCCTAGCAGCGATAGCTCGGATAACGACCAATGATTTATTTCAACGTTCAAACCATATCCTAAATATTGGATATTAGAACCAACCACTAACATGTTATACTAAATATAGTGGCTTACGTTTTGGGCAACCAGTCGGAACAACATATAGCCACTAACAGCACCTAGAAGTATGACATGTTAGTTGGCTATGAATAATATTAGCTTTACATGTTACTAATTTTCCCCATTTACGAGACTTTAAAAAAAAGGTACAATGGAAGCTGTTATACTTTTTTTGAAATCAACAGTAGCCACGATTATTTTATATAGTGGCTCTTTTTCTAGACTTTGTTTGTGCCCATTCGAACAATCTTTATAACTTAAAGGAGTAGAATGCTATGAATAATGATAGACGCTATCTTAAGTTAAAGCATCGCAAAAAGAAGCGAAGAAGAATAATATATCTTTTTACTATCCCATTATTAGTGATTATATTAGGCGTATCAACATACGGTTCAATTTTATTAAACCAAGCACAATCAGCTGCTAATGAGGCCAATGAAGAATTAGTCAGAGGCGAAAAATCAGAAAAACGCGAAGAAGTCGTACACCCAAAAGCAGATAATATTTCAATTCTATTTATGGGTGTAGATGATAGTGAAGCAAGAGGTAGTGGTAATAGTAGAACAGATGCTTTATTACTAGCTACATTTAACGAGGAAGAAAAGTCTGTAAAACTATTAAGTATTCCGAGAGATTCATATGTTTATATCCCTTCAGTAGGATATAATGACAAAATAAATCATGCACATGCTTTCGGTGGAACTGACGGTGCGGTTGAAACAGTCGAGAACTTACTTGATATTCCAGTTGATTACTTTGTAAAATTAAATTTCAACGCATTCGTTGATTTAGTTGACGCACTTGATGGTATTGAAGTCGATGTTCCAATTACGTTTTCTGAGCAAGACAGTCAAGATCGTAAAGGTGCAATTTATCTTGAACAAGGGCTACAAACACTTAACGGTGAAGAAGCACTTGCTTTAGCTCGAACGAGAAAAATTGACTCTGACTTAAAGCGCGGTGAACGCCAGCAGCTCGTAATGAAAGCAATTGCTGAAAAAGCAGCTTCATTAGGTTCAGTTACAAAATATAGTGCAATCATCGAAGCACTTGGTAATAACATTAAAACAAACTTAACCTTTGACGAGATGATTTCTTTCTATGATTATGCGACATCAAGCTTTACAATTGATAATCTCCAATTACAAGGTAGTAATGCAATGATTGACGGTATTTATTATTATGATCTAGATGATCAGCAATTAGAAAATATTAAGCAAGAATTAAAAACACATTTGAATGTGAACGCAGATAATACTACAAATGATTCAGTTGTAAACAACGAGCAACAATCGTCTGATAATAATTAAGATACACAGCTCTACTCGTCCATATTCGACGAGTAGAGCTGTTTTATTTTCACTTGTTTAGGTCTGCTCTTTTCGTAAGCTTAGTTGCTTTTTTAATAAAAATAGACAAGATAAATAATGTTAAAAATTCGAACCTATGAATGAAAACAGTCTTTATAAAATAAGCCAAAAAAGAGGATGACTATGATCATGCCCATCGGGTTAGATCATAGTCATCCTCTACTTTATTATTAATTATTTTTTTACATTCGGTGCATATAAAATGCCGCGAATGAAATTAATTAGTGGACGATAATTTTCACCAATTAAGCCGATCTTTTCAACGAATAGTTCCACAACAAGTAATAGCACTGAAATAATGACGAGTGCATACCATATCGTTACTTGTGAGAAAATAACAGCAGCAACTCCAAACATGGCACTAATACCGTAAATAACAAGAACTGTTTGTCTGTGACTATATCCTAGTCGTAACAAGCAATGATGTAAGTGTGATTTATCAGGTGCAGATAACGGTTTTTTATTTACGATTCGACGAATGATCGCAAAGAATGTATCTGAAATCGGTACACCTAACACAATGATTGGCACAATCAAGGAGATAAATGTAACGTTTTTAAATCCTAGTAGTGATAGAACAGCTATCATATAACCAAGGAATAACGCTCCTGTATCACCCATAAATATTTTTGCCGGATGGAAATTATAGAATAGAAAGCCTAAAATACTTCCTAGCATAATTAACCCAATACTAACAACAAATATATCCCCTTTAATCATTGCCATTCCAGTAATTGTAATCAAGGCGATAGCAGATACTCCTGCAGCTAGACCATCAAGACCATCGATTAAGTTAATGGCATTCGTGATGCCGACAATCCAAAGTATTGTTAACGGGATACTGAACCATCCAAATTCTAATTCACCACCGAATGGTAAGTTGATGAATTCAACTTGTACACCACCTAATACAACAACACCGGCAGCTAATAACTGTCCACCTAATTTTATCTTCGCAGACAATTCAAATACATCATCTAATACTCCTGTGAGGATAATAATTGCACTACCGATAAGTATAGCTAATTGAAATTCATCTTGAGGTCGTAAAATCAACACACCGATTAGAAAACTTATATATATCGCTAAGCCACCTAAACGCGGCATGATTTTTTGATGTACTTTGCGCTGATTCGGACGATCTGTTGCTCCAATTTTATACGCAAATTTCTTGACAAGTGGCGTAATCAATATGGAGATTATTAAACAAATCAATGAGGTCAAATAAATCATGTAGACCCTCCTTAGTAATATATGTTGCCCAATTTCATTCAAAACTATCTTCTTTTTTTACATAAAAAATTACAATTAATTCTAAATTTAAGTATATTTTCTATCTTTTTTTCTAGTTATACAAATTGCATTATATCATAACTACTTTACAAGATAAATAGAATACTAAGCAACTATTTTTAACAGTTTACTGCTATTTTTATAACATTCACTAAAAATAGTGAAACTCAGGTCCTCAATTCTTTGCTATAATAATATTCGTGCAAATCTTTCATTTTTTGACCATTATCTACTAGGAGGAAATAAAAAATGAAATTCTCTAAGAAATCGATTTTAACAATCTGTGTAACTAGTATGCTTGCACTATCAATATTTACAGTTAAGACTGCTGCTAATACAGAGCCTGTCATTGCAAGTGTAGAATGGGTTTTGTCAAAAATTAATCCATTGAGTGAGAAGGTAGAAAACCTAGAACAAAGAGTGACAGAGCTTGAAGATCAAGTAGATCAATTAAAAAACAAGCTTGAAAATAACTCATAACGATAGGGTGTAAAAACGATGAAAAAATTCGCTATCACTATAATGTCAATCATGTTCATTGCTCTTCTCCCAACCATCTCTGCTGGGTCTGGGACAGCCGGTATATCACCTCCACTCTATGAGACGAGTATTAAGGTGAAATTGTTACCAGAAAAAACATTTTCAGCAAAAATTTTTGGGTCATATCATTTTGTAAACCTAGATGATCAATCGACTCTCCCTTACGATACAGACATTATTTTCCAGAAACAGAATGGTATAGTCCATGCTACAACTAATGGTGACTCATACGAATCGAGTTCTGGATTTGGACTATATGAAGTAGAACAAAATGACCAAAATGCTGTAGAAATATCTAACATTCAAACAGGTTCTGGACCGAAGCCTGTACTGTATCGTGGTTCGTTTTCAATTACACCTCAGCTAACAGACGAAGCACCTAACTTAGTTAACACATTACATATTGAAGATTACATCAAAGGTGTTGTACCGAGTGAGATGCCATCTTATTGGCCAATTGAAGCTCTTAAAGCACAAGCTGTAGCAGCACGTAGTTATGCGTTCTCGCAAATGCAAACATCAGAATATTTAAACATGACTGTTGCTAGTCAGGTTTATGGTGGTAAAACGAACGAAGCACCAACGACTAATCAAGCAATTGCTGAAACAAATGGCATATATGCAACATATAACAACGAACCGATTCAGGCATTTTTCCACTCTAGTAGTGGTGGTTATACTGAAAATAGTGAAGATGTTTGGTCAAATCCTATACCTTATATTCGAGCTGTAGAGGATTCATTTGATCAACACTCAGATAACACTCATTATGGTTGGAGCATGAGCATACCTGCTACAACCATTACTAACAGCCTATTTGGTGGTGCACAGAACACCTTACTTTCATTAACAGTAACTGAAAGAAGCATAGCTGGTGCAGTACAACAAATGGAAGCCATTGTATATGACAATCAATCAAATACTAGATCTTCCATTTCATTAAAGCCTGCATATACAAGCTCTTCTGATGGATTCCGCACCATCTTTGGAGAGTACTTAAAGAGCACCAAATTTACGGTTACTGGTGATGCATCTGCAAAAATTATGCTTGCAGATGGCTCAACGACTAATGTAGATAACCTTTACGGCTATGAGTTGCAAACAGCAGACAATACGACAGAGACAATCGTTGACGACAACATTACATTAAAGACTAAAACGGCTACAACTCTTCATCCAACATCTATTCAAGCGTATCAATTTACTGGTGACGGGTGGGGTCATGGTCTAGGTATGAGCCAGTGGGGTGCACGAAGCATGGCTTCAGCAGGCTATACATATGACCAAATATTAAAGCATTATTACACAGGAATAGAAGTTAAGTGATAATATGAACGCTTAAACACTTTCATAAACATAAACAAGGAGACTTACGAATCGTAAGTCTCCTTTATGTTTCCCTATATTGTTTCAAATTTTCACCTGTTGTGTATTTACTACTATTTATGAAAACCACAAATTGTTTAATTCTTTTCCAATGCTCGTACAAGAAAAGCAGAAAACTGAGAGCGTTTCGTTGGCTCATCTGGCTTAAAATAACCAGCGCTTCCTGTTGCTATGCCGTGCTGGGTAACAATCTTTACTGCTTCATATATGTCACTATCACTGTTATCATTCTTTACATCCACATATTCTGTAAAACCAACATCTAGTGGCTGTAAAGAAAAACCTTTTTGTAATGCAACAGCCATATGCTTTCTTTGCATTGGTTCATTTGGCATAAATGAACCGTTGTTACCGTCAATCAGCCCATGTTCATAAGCAGTCATAATTAACTGTTCTGCCCAATTACCGGACTCTACATCATGGAAAATAGACGGTGTTTCAGATAGTGGGAGGTCAAGTGCTATGACGATCATCTTTGCTGCTTGTGCCCTAGTAATTGTATTTTCCGGTTTAAAGAGTTGTTCATCTGGATAGCCTGAAATAATTCCTTCATTATACAATTTCATAATTTCTCCAAAAGCCCAATAATCGGTTTGCACATCATTGAAAACCGGCTGTTCAATTGGTTGTTCTGAACTATTTAAAAGGTCTGCTACTTCTTGCTCAAGTATAGTAACTTTATCTTCTACACTTTGTGTAGTTGCAGTCACTTCACCTAGCTCTTGATCAGTCCACTCTGCTGTTGCTACTTCGTTATTTTTACCTGCATATGTTTTTTGCTCCTGTGAACAAGCAGACGTGATTAATAAGCCGGTAATGGTACATAATAAAAATCCTTTTTTATGAAGCATCCTGCTACCCTCCCCCGTCACAATTATTCAGCAACTTGCTTATTTCTCTTACTTCTTAAGTAACGCGTAAATATTTCAAGCTCAGGAAATTTCAATAACTTCATAAGAAGTGCACCTACGATTACAAATATCACTAATCCCATTGCTACATTGAAGAAAGAAGAAGCAAATGAGAGCAATAAAGAAGATACGTATGTAACTGTACCTAAGACTAAAATGAAAAGCCACGTCTTCCCTAATTGTTTCATATCTTTTTCATATACTTTTAAGCGTAGGATAAAGCGTCCAAACATTACAAGTAAAATGTAGTTAGAGATAGCACTTATTGTCGTTCCCCAGGCGATAGCATTGGTGCCTTCATAGTCGATAAGAATATTTGTTGCGAGAACTGTTACACCAAATACGGAAATAACGTTAATTAAAACGGGTAAAAATGTATTTTCCATCGCATAGAAAAATCTCGTTACGTATGCGCTTGATGCGAGAGCATACATAGAAATAGCTAATATTTGCACGAGTGGAGCCGTCAATATTGTGTCATCTGCTGTTAATTTTCCATATTCAAAAACGATCGTTACAATATCTTGTGCGTAAAAATAGACAAACACTGTGATCGGTAATAACATCAACCTAAGGACTCGTAAGCCCCTTTGATATAAGCTTTCTATTTGATCCATCTCATTCGCTGCTACCTTTTTAGACAGCAACGGATAAATAACTGTCGTAACAGCTGTCATTAATACAGCTTGAGGGAACTGTGTAAGCTTGGAAGCATTATTCAACAGTGTCGTTAACCCATCAAATTCAGGGAACCGTGCAGCATAAATACGTTGAATGAAAATGTAAAATTGTAGTGCTGCCCCTCCTAGAATAAGTGGAACTGTCATATTGACTAATCGTTTCATTTCATTTGTATATGCAAATTGAAAACGAAATTGGATCTTTTCTTTTTTTATTCCGTATATAAGCACTAAAATCATAAAAACTGCACCGAGTAACGCACCAAACCCATATGAATAAAAGCTGAGTATCGGAACAAGTGCCACTCCAAATATTAAAAATACTAAATTATATAGTAACGTTGAAAATGTCGATAAACTAAATCGATTATGAACATTTAATACTCCACTTAGCCATATTGATAGTACTAATAAAACGGTAGATGGAGTCATCCATAAATAAAGATTTTTTGTTATTTCAAAGCTTTCACTAGAAAGCTGCCTAAAGGATAATTTAAGGATTGGATCGACAAATATCATTAACAATATAGTTAAAGCAATAAAAATAACCGTCATATAAGAAAATACGATATTTAGAAATTTCGTTTTTTCTTCTTTCGTCGGTAATTTGCTATAAATTGAAATAAACGCTGTTGTTATTGCACCACCAACAACTAGGTAAATGAGGTTTGGAATCGTATAGGCAAAAAATATAGCATCTGCTTCTGTTTTGCTAAATAACATACCTACTACCGCGTCTTTAGCAAAACCAATAAGCCTAGCAACAATATTAATAATCGTAACGATTCCAATCGCTTTAAAAAGTTGATTCTTCATGTCTTTCATCCTTTATGATAAATGCTTATTAGCTTATCGATAAGAGTATCTTCGTCATTTTCTTCTGCACGTTTCTCACCATTGCTAATTAATTGCTGTTTAAGTTGTTCATCACTTATAACTGCATTAATTCCTTCATAAAGCGCATCTGCATTTTGTGGCTGCACTAATATCCCATGTTGATTTGCTAGCAAATACGATAAACCTCCAACATCACTACCTACTACAGGAGTGTGACAAGACATCGCTTCAACTGCTACAAGACCGAACCCTTCCATATGAGATGGTAAGACAAAAACCTCTCCAGCTGACATCCACTTAGCAAGTTCCTGCTGTGTCAATGCACCAAGAAATTTTATATCAGCTGCCTGTAGTTCATTAGCCTTCTGTTGTAACTCATTCATAAAGTTTTCGTTCCGACTTGGACCAATTACATACAAAACTGCATCCTTATGTTCTTTTTTTAATAAAGCAAATGCTTCAATCAGTTCGATAAGCCCTTTTTCACGAATGATATTGCCGACAAATATAAGTGGGCGTTCATGTTCTTTCAAACCAAGTTGTTGTCGGATAGCTTGTTTCTCGTATGGGACAAAGACTTTCCTGTTGACGCCCATGTTAACGATCGACAGTTTGTCCTTCTCAATTCCATATTGCTCGTGTATCTCATCATATAGTCCTTGTCCAACAGCAATTACATGATTAGCACGTTGTAATATTTTTTGAGTCCACCTTCGAATGCGTGGATTCTTCTTAGCCATGCGATCTATATCACCGCCATGTGCAGTAACAATTAATGGCGTACGGTGAATTTTTTGAAATAACAGACCTATAAGCCCTGTTGGAAAAACATAATGTGCATGGACCACATCATATGATCTTCCTTTTGTCAGTAAAGTCCACAACGCTTGCAACAACCACTTACAATATTTTGTTATGACGTTCACTTTGTGATTACTTGGGTCATTAATCGCAATGACATCTACGTTTAATCCTTGCTTCCTCAGTGCTTCCACCTGATTCTTCACAAAGATACCGAAAGTTATGCCGTCATCATTAGGGTACATATTACTTAGTACAAGTACTTTTTTCTTCATGCTATTTACCCTCTTTTCTCGGCAACATATGAAATTGCTTTAACCCTTGTGCTGCTTTCTCCTTTAATTGAACGGATATTTTCTTAACAACTGATTCTGTTTGTTTCCAGTTCTGTTCCATTTCATTAACCGATGACAAAAATATCGTATCCTTCGATGATAAATTATCTATTGGAATACAAGCATTTTCTTGGTCAATCATCTTCATAAAATGCTCAACCTTATGATGATACGCAACGCCTATGGAAGGTGTTTCTACAAGATATGAAAAGATAATTGAATGAAGTCTCGTTCCAATAACAACATCCTGCTCTGCACATATATTAATCAGTTGATGTGGTTGCAAATGCTCATCAATGACAGTAGCATGATCTTTATATTTCATCCGATTATAAATTTCCTGCGTCATCCATACATCTTGTGGAAATTTTGTAGAAAAGAAAGTAATATCTACTCCTTTTTCTTCAATAAGCGCATCTAAATTTTGAGCCATCCCATTTACATACATTTCATATTTTTCATCATTAGCTTCTGGCCAATATTTCAAGTTATAATATGGCAAGCTCGTTACACCAATTTTTTTTACCTTCTCACTACTTTTGTGTGTTTTTTCAGGAGTGATTGAAAATGCAGGGTCACCTATGACATCGATGTCCTTTTTAACACCAATTTTCCTTAGTAACTCCTTTGACTGAGGATCACGCACCGATACACTATCAGCAGCTCTCGTAAGTAGTCTAATAAATAATCTACCAATCGACGTATTCAACGGGCCTACTCCACAGCCGTACACAATCACTTTAGCCCCATAAAACCGCCCTAACAAGCCGTACGTTCCAAACAACGGTGCTTCACGCTTGTATAAGTCCATCAAAATGCCGCCACCACCAATAATGACAACATCTAACCCTTTCATTACTTTCCGATTATGTTTCACGGTATGTAATAACGTTTTAACAGCAGACCCTTTTTTATAATAAAGAGAGGCTGCTTGCGTCCCATATTTTTGCTTTGTAAAATCCGGGTTATCACTAAAGACCGTAATATCTTGTCTATTTACATCAAAATGTGTCGTTAATTGTTGAATAATTCCTAACAGGATCGCTTCATCCCCGTTATTATTATTCCCATAATTACCCACAATCCCAATTTTCATGTCTATTCGTCCTTTTCTTATTAAAAATACCACGAATATTATACCATACATATGTCATAATAAAACTGTTGGTCTACTGAATAAGGTTATATCTACTAGTTCTGCGTACAAGAATAGATATGTCCAAACCTAGGTGCATAGGGATTTTTTTTAAACTAACACATTGATTGTCGAATATATGCATTAATTGTTATTTTTCGTAATATAAACACTATAAATACCCGTTCACCTTGTCGGCTGTTTTCGAATTAATGCTATGTCTTCCAATAATATCGTCACGTATATAATTAAATCTCGTTCTACTTAATATTTTTAGGTCGTATGTAGCTTGATACTATATTAATAACAGTCTGTATACAGCCTTATAAT
The DNA here is from genome assembly GCF_033963835.1 of Cytobacillus sp. IB215665. Lineage (NCBI taxonomy): Bacteria > Bacillati > Bacillota > Bacilli > Caryophanales > Bacillaceae > Cytobacillus > Cytobacillus sp. IB215665. The sequence continues at coordinate 340,516 of NZ_JAXBME010000001.1, read as the reverse complement.
ACGTTCGTATATCACAAGCTACCCTCATTTTGCTACCCTAAAGAAAAGAGCCTAAAGAAAACAACGAGCTAAACAGCTCGTTGCTATGTTGATATTAAAATAGTTGATAATATAACTGAATTCCTGAAACAATTCCGTCTGCATACTTCACTAAAACATTATCATCTAGCAGTAATGCAGCATCGATTTCGTTAGAGAGAAAACCTAGCTCAACGAGAACACTCGGGATATCATTATGCTTAATTACATATAATTCATTATCCTTAATACCACGATCAGCCGACCCAACAATTTTCACAATTTCAGATTGTATAGCACTAGCTAATAATTTACTTTCCGCTCCATTTTCATTCGTAGAAGTATCATAGTAAGTTTCAGTACCATTTGCATCTTCATTGGACGCCGAATTCGAGTGAATACTAACAAATATATCTGCATAATTTTCTTTCGCTATATCAACACGATCCTGAAGCTCTAGCTTCGTATCACCATCTCTCGTCATAACGACATGAGCTCCCAATTCGTCAAGTCTTTGCTCAACTAATTTAGCAACTTTAAGATTTATATTCTTTTCTTGTTCATTATGGCCAGACGTCCCTGGATCCTCTCCACCGTGTCCAGCATCAATGACGATAATGCGACCTTCAATCATATTATTTTTATCTGTTGATAGAAGCTTCAAATATGTTTTGTGTACATATCCATTTTCATTGTTAAATTGAATATGTGCCCAGTTACCGTTTAAGTCCATTACATCAACAATGTCTCCATTCAACAGCTTGCCAACCACTTCACTTTCTGTTGACGGCGACTGTCGAACATTTAACGTCGTGTCAACAGTAACGACTCCCTTTAGCTCTCCAGTTTCACTTTCAGGCTCTGAAGCTGGCTTCGGTACATTCATTCGAAAGTTATCATTTAATGTTCTCGATAAGAACACTGAAAACTCAGCTCTTGATACAGCTTTTTCTGGTTTAAATTGATTATTACTTCCGTTTGAAATTCCTTGATAATACAATGCAGATATGTAACCAGATGCCCAATAATTAGCGTCTACGTCTGTAAATACTGCATCGATTTGTTGCGCTGCTTGTGTTTGCTGTAGAGAAAAAGCCTCTGTAATAATCTTACTCATCTGTGATCTTTTCAACGTGTCATTCGGTTGATATTTATCACCGTATCCTGAAATGACACCTAACTGCACAGCCTTTTCGATATAGCCTGATGCCCAGTGATTCGTTGGTACATCAGTAAAAGTTGCCTCTGCTACCTCAAGTTGACTTTCCCCTAACGCTTCAATAATCATTTTCGCTGCCTGCGCTCGGGTTACGTTGTTTTCCGGCAAAAATTGCTTATCGTCATTTTCTAAAGTATAGCCTGATATTATTCCTAGTGATACTAAGTAATGAATGTTTGGCATAGCCCAATGTTCATTATTAATATCGATAAACACTTGCTCTTGACCAACAAAATCTTCAAGTGTTGGCTGATCAAAATCATCGGACTGTTCATTGTTTTCCTGATCAGAAGGTTCCTCTTCATTTTCTGGATCTTCATTTACATCCGTTTGATCCTCTTCAGTTTCTTCTTCATCTGCATTCTCATCATCACTATTTTCTTCCGATTCTTCATCATTACTTGGCTCTTCCTCATCAGAACCTTCTACATTTTCTTCTTCATTTTCTGCTGTTTCTTCATCGGAACCTTCTTCGTTTTCCTCATCAGATTCTTCATTACTTTCTTCCTCTTCCTCATCAACCGAATCATCTGTATCCTCGTCCGATGGTTCTTCTCCCTCGTCCTCAGGTGGATCTTCAGGATCAACCTGTGTCAAAGGCTCTGAGTTATTTGTCGCAATAAGATCAGACTCTGCACTAACTTGCGCACCTAGGAAAAATGTAGAGAAGCAAAGCATCAATATCCATAAAGATAGTTTTTTCCCCACGAATTACACCCTTTCTATAGCAGACAGCTTAACGAATAAAGTTAGCGTCGGCTATAAACTTTTTATACTTGGTCATATTGAGTATGTAAAAAAGACGGAGACGAAAGGTAATCACTGTCCTCAATCGTTGTTCCACGCCTTGTTAAATAGTTTAAGAGGGTTCCTCTTACGCTCTATCGAAAACATCAATGTTCACGCGTTGCTAAAAAGAACCCTCTTTGAAAAATCCTTTACGAGAGCTAACTCCCGTTTGAAGTAACTTTACTTTGTAAAAATGCGGTATAAAAATGCACTAAATTGTGCTCGATTGACGTAATTATTTGGCTTAAAAGTTTGATCTTCATATCCAGTCGTCACACCATTTGCTGCTAATGCAGAAATTTCTTTATAAGCCCAATGATTTACAGGGACATCCTTAAAGTCTGTTCCTGCTTGTCCAACTAAATCATAAGCGCGCTGTAATATGGCTGCCATTTGGGCACGAGTCAAAGTCCCTTCTGGATCAAATGAGCCATCTTCTTTCCCTTTGACAATTCCTGCATTTGCTACAGCTGCAATCGTTTTATAATATTGATGATCTGTTGGTACATCCTTAAAGTTCGGATTAGTAATATTACTTGTGTCAAGGTTCAGTGCTCTATCTAGCAGCACTGCAGCATGAGCTCGGGTTAGGTTACTATATGGTAAGAAGCTACCATCTGGATAACCGTTAATAACCTTTTTACTCGCTAAATATTCAATCTCTGTTACTGCCCAACTATCTTCTGGAACATCTGAAAATAATTGCTCGTTATACGATTCACTGAAAACAGCTTGAAGCTTGTCAAAATAAATTTCACCAGTGCCTTGCTTCTCTTTTACACCTTCAGCTACATATACCTTACTAACCTCAATTGGTGCTGTAATATCTTGTGGAATGTCAGCTTCAACGTATTTCCAGCCTGTCCAAGTTAAACCACCTTCAGAAGTGAAATCAATCGTATGGGTCTTACCCGTGCTATCATTGATTTTTCCGCGTAACCAGTGGTTATTTCCATCACCGTAAACCCAAAGGCCTAGCTTTAATGGTTTACTAGATACTTTGATCGGTTGCTTGGCAGTTACATATGCAGCTGCTACTCCTTCCTCACCAACTGAAAAATCATAGGTGAGCTTTAGAGATGCAGAACCTTCATGACGCGGTTCTGATTCACTGCTCTTAGCAATAGATGCTGAGGCACGAGCACTTTCAGCAACCCATTTTGATACATCGTCAAAACTATCAAGGCTTAACGGCTTATTGTTCACAGTTACTGGTACGGATACTGACGTTTTTCCTAACGTTGCAGTAATCTTTCCAGACCCTTCAGCGTCTGCTGCAGTAAATAATCCACTGTTTGAAATTGTACCTATCCCTTCCGTTACAGACCAAGAAACTAAGCTACTATTATAGATGAGCTTGTCACCATTTGAATCTGAAGCTTGTAAATTCATTTGCTGAGTCTGTCCTGAAGCGACGACTAATGAATCAGGAGAAATCGTTAATTTGTCAATCGTATCAACGACAGTGATTGGTAGTTCTTTCACAGCGCCTTCATATGTTGCAATAATTTTTCCAGTACCACTTTTTTCTGCTATAAACTTCATTCCTTCAAACCTACCAAGGTTATTTGTTACTTGTAATGAAAGTTTAGTAGAATCGTAGGATAATGGATTATAATATTTGTCAATTACATAATCAAAGACAACTTCCACCGAAGCACCTTCTACAACTTTTCCTTGCTCCTTCATATGAAGTTCGATCGTTGCAGGAACATCATTTGGCGCTGAGCTTACGACATGAAGTGACGTCGATACTGCGCGTTCTCTGCCATCTGATGGCTTATTTGCTACTGATGCATATTGATCACCATGCTCACGAGCGACCATCGTCGTTGATCCACCGCCATCAAGGTTGATGGCACGATCTGCACCTAGACTCGCAACATACTCTGCGAATTCTTTAAGGTTCATTCCTGTACTATAGCCAGATTGTCTACCATCAACAGTCACAAAAAACACTCGATTTTTACTACTGTCAATGGCAACAGCTGAACGAGGTGCCTTTTCTTTTGCACGAGAGCTGTTTTCATCAATTGTTAAGTACGGTTTGCCGTCCTTCACTAGCATAGGTCCAGACGTTAACATATACTTAGCGTTCTGCCATTGAGAATCAATGCCTAATGATACTTGAAGCTGGTCCCCTACTTTTACATGTTGAAGTCGTTCATTCCACTTCCCTGTCATAGAAAGAACAAAGCCATTTTTTGGGATAGCAGTATTGGTTTTATCCCCATATTGACGAATGGATTGAACTGTACCATTGTAGACATCACCAAAACTCGGTAAGCCTTCTAACGGTTGATCTGTCGTCACAACAAATTCAGTTCCATACTCATTCGTATTCGTGTATCCATTTGAATGACTAGGTGTATATACGATCAGTTCTTCATAGTCACGACCGCGGTTAATCCCATTTAGTTGATATGTGGATCCGTTGTGTGCAAGAGATATGTTAACTTCGTAATGATCTATTGAAGCTTGTCCATTACTTAAAATACCAAAAGCAATTGCTTCATTGACATAATTCTCACGTCCTGATGCAATCGTGCCTCCGTTGTAAATTTGATTATCCTTAGCAATTAAGTAAGCTGGTAAACCATTGCTAGTATGATAGAAAGAACCATTAATTGCCCCAACTACTTGATGCTCATTACTACTGTTGGCTTTTGCACTGCTAGAAACAGTAGTTAATTTATCTAGAGGTGATGGAATTCCTACTTCAATCGACGTGAATGGGTCACTCAACTGAATGTCTAGTACATTTGCAACCTGTGTAGTTGATGATGATTGAAGTTTCATATTTTTATATGTAACACCAGGTGAAACTTGAAACTGGTCTAATAGGTTTTGAGAATAGCTTTCAGCACTTGCTTTTTGAGCAACTAAGCTAAAACTAAACATTTGCAATATCAATACTAGTACTGTAATCGATGTAACTATTTTCCTCATGCTGTCTCCTCCTACACTCCTTTCGAAGTTATTAATCTTACATATTATCTTACATATTTTAGCAGATACTGTCGAGAAACGCTACCTATCTATTGTACTATTTTCGACATTATCATAGTCAATCCCCCATTATATTATAAAGTCAAATGAGAGATAAATAGTAACAAAATAGTTACATTAATCAACATATTACTTCGTTTTTTTGTAAGATACGTCATAATTTTCCTTGCTTACTACTGACATCACGATTAAATAATAGCTATTTTCGCCTTCATTATTGCTTTTCGTACTAAATGCTAAGCACGAATGCATTGCATTTTCTACCATAAAAGCTGTAAAAATCATACCTAATTGCTGAAATTTAGTATAAAAAGGAACAAAGTTTACGAAAAGTGCCAATGTGATGAAGTTTCTCTTTTAAACCTCACTATTAAGTAACCGCGCTAGAAGATTTTGTGACAATATATCTTACAAAGTAGACCCCTGCTTCCACAATAATACGAACGAACCAATACCTATTTGAGGGTGCAATTAAGTAAATCGTTTATTAAATTCGACAGGTTTATATGTCTCCAAATCTAGTAATTTGTTGAAGTCAGTCTAACAATGATAAAAGTTGGTGTAAGTTATTCAAGTATACTTGAATTTTGAAGAATTTTGAAAGATTTTATCGAGGAATGAACACCACAAAACTTAAAGAACCTATCTCACGATGAGATAGGTTCTTTATATAGCTTAATCCTTTAACACAAATTTATGCTTTGATGCATATGCCCCTAATATCATAAAGAAGTAGAAAGTATAAATCTTCGTTTCCCATATATTATACAAGAGCCCACTAGCACATGTCGCCCACCATAGTGCAATCATTACATTTGAAAACATATCTTCTTTTCGTCGCTTCCAGAAGAGTGCTAGCATCCCTAAGAGGAAAACAGCAAATAGAATTACACCAGCAACGCCTGTTTCAGCTATGACCTGAATATATTGATTATCGGTATAAAAGTTTTGGAAATAATATTTATTTTCACTACCCTCACCATAACCATCGGAATAAATATTATACTTTTCATAAATAGGCGATGAATAAGATAAGGTTGCCGAATCACCAAATGTCGCAAAACCAGAACCTAAAATAGGATAATCTTTAAACACTTCAAAGCCTTTTTCGACAAAATATATACGCCCTGTTTCAGCTGTTAGTTTTTGTGTCTCTTCATTGAAGGTGTGCTCAAAGCGATTAAGGAAGCCGCCTGCACCATAATTCTGATCATTTAAATACTGGACTAGCGCAACACCCCCGTTTGTTGGAAGGTAGACAAGTACGATACTGAGTAGCATTGTGATAAGGAATGGCTTCACTGACTTCCAATATCTTGTTAACGCTAAAAATACAACCCAGCCAACAAACACTGAAATCAACGTTCCTCTAGATAATGTTAACAGTAATGTTCCATTAAACAATGTTAATGCAACGTATAGGAACCTTTTCGCATTCCCCTCCGCCTGATGCAAGAGGTACAAGCTTAAAACGATCGCAATGCCGAGATACATACCGAGTGTATTTGGATTTCCTGGCATTCCGTAAATACGTGCAAAGTTCGTTTCTGAAATAATTCTTTCAACCCAAGCCTGAGGCAATAACCATGTACGCAATGATAGCTTCTCAATAATCCCATGAACACTAATAAGCATCGCGACAAAAACAGTCACCCAAGCAAACTTCGTGAAGTCTTGCTTATCAAGCTTCATTCTAGATACGATGTAATAAAGTAGGTACATAATTAAAAAAGTACGAAGCTGAAATACGATCGCTACAAGAGATACACCTGTCATATAAGCTGAAACTGCCCCTACTAGACAAAATAAAAAGAATGCCCATTCAAACAGTTTAAAGCGAAAGATAGACCGTAGATCATGTCGTAATTGATATATAGTTATTAAGAAAAGTAAAATGGTGATAATGTCACCTATATACTTCAGCCCTGAATTTGCTTCAGCATACAGTGGCCTTATAGGCACGTATAGCAACAATAAAAAGAGCGCATTTTTCGGATTAACAATTGTATATACCGCAAAAATAAGCGTAATTGCAATAAGAGCTAGCTTTGGTGTTAACGTTAATGATAGCGTCAATATTAAAAAACCTAGCAATAAAAATCGATACGATTTAAAATTCATCTCCATAACATAAACCCTCGCTGTTTTTGTCGTTCTTTGTTAACGATTTTTTTCAAATGATATTTTTTCATCTCAACGTTATGTACAATACTCAATCAAGGAATCCGAAGTATCGGAGGATTAACTCGTGAATTCACTTCATCGGTAAGTGACATCACTTATAAAAGCAATAGGAAAAATAGCTAATCTAGCATTGATATCGTTACATTGTTTTAATAGTACTATGAACAATCATACTACAAATTGTCAGTTTCGTCATTTACAATTAAATAACAAATCCACCTACGACTTAATGTACATTTTTAATTGTATAAAAAGTCATAGGTCCTAATGAGCATAGCAGCAAATTGCGCTCTAGTTATGTTAGCTTCAGGGTGATAAAAGGCTTGTTTTGTAACAATACCTATATTAGCCAATTGCTGCACTGCATTGTAGGCGTAATGATTTTCATCAACATCTTCAAAAAGACTACGTTCATGTGAATAAGTAGTGTTATTGTGTTGAAGTGCTCTTGAGAGCATCACCGCCATTTGACCTCTCGTCAAATTCTCTTCAGGATAAAAATTACCATTTTCGTATCCATTCACTATACCACTTGCAACGGCAGTATAAATGGCTAATGAGCCAGAAAGCTCCATCGGCACATCACTAAATGACTTAGTTATAGAAGTAGGAAGAGGCCAGTTGAAGAGACGCGCCAATATCATAACACTATGTCGGCGAGTGATTTCATTATCTGCCCGAAAGCTTCCATCTTCATAGCCATTAACAAAACCTAACTCGTAGGAGCGGTAGATTTCATCATATGCCCAAAATTCTTCTCCAATATCTGAAAACGGAGTTTTTTCTACTTCTATCGAATTTACTACTGTTATCTCGTTAGTAGCAATCACTTGGCCTTGTTCATTTGTAGCAATAGCTGTTAATGTCATATTTTCTTCAGAACCTACTATAGTATTTAAATCTACTATTATTCTGTTGGAAGCTGCTTTCTCGTGAAGTAGCAACTGATCCTCACTAAAAATGTACAATTGTGAGCCAATTAAACCATTTGATAAGCCTACCAACTGTACATCCTTTGTATTGACTGGTTGTCCATCCTTTAATGTCAACCACTCTATCACTTCTGACGTTTCCGATTGTACTGCTTCTTGCATTTGTAACAATCCAGCACCAGAATATATATCATAGCTTTCATTATGTATATCTGCCGCAGTTGTAAAAAGCTTGTTTCTTATTTGAATCACATCTATCTGATCGTTTGCCAGTTTCATAAATGCTACTGCACTAGATATGTAAGGAGTTGCCATCGAAGTGCCAGTTAATGCCTTATATGTATTATCCTTATACGTACTAAGTATCTCAAAACCAGGTGCACTAATATCTACTTCCCAGCCGAAATCAGCGACAGCGAGGATTTCATCAGACGGGGTTGTTCCGGAAACAGTAATTACGCCTGGGTATGATGCAGGGTAAATTTGGTCTGTTGTTGTTTCCCAATTTCCAGCAGCTGCCACGACAACGATATTTTGCTCAAGCGCACCGTCCACTGCTTCTCGCAGCATTTTAGTCTCACCTTTCCCAGCAAGACTAAGATTGATTATATCTGCACCGAGACGAGTAGCGTCGGCAATTGCCACACCGAGCTCGAAATCACTGCCATTACCGTATGCATCCAATACTTTTAGTGGCAATATATCTACAGGGGCATTGGCTAATAAACCTGTAATGCCAATACCATTGTTCATACATGCTGCCAAAATCCCTGTAACATGTGTGCCATGTCCAAACTCATCGCTAACGCTCTCATTGCCGCCAGTATAATCTGCCCCTAAACTATATAATACATTTCCGCAAAAATCTTCATGTTGAGAAACACCTGAATCGACTACTGCAATAAGCAAATGATTCACACCAATAATGCGCTGGACTACCGGTTGCGCTTGCCAGTCCCCTTGTGCCTTTATTGACACTGATAATGACTCAAACGTTTCATTACGCGGGAGGAGAACATCGAGTGTTTGTAAGTTACCTTCATTAACCGCAAGCCTCTCCCCACTGCTATCAAACACCTCTAGCTGCCACATCCCACTAACGTGTGCAAGCTCAATTGACAGACGTGAGAGCGGTTCATGATTAAGTACAATCGTAAATTCTGTTTCATTTATTGGTGTATTAGTATACGGTACAGCTCCAGCTGATGTAATAATCTCTTTACCAACAAGCAAATTATTTCTTTGGGGAATATAATTGCCCATACTATCTTCAGCATTCACTTTCGCTAATCCCCATTGCTCTGTCACTAATGGGTCAGAAACTTGAAGTTCAGCCGCAGCACCCTTCGTATAATTTCGCTCTACTAAGCTAACAATGCCGTCCTTTTTAATTAATTGTATTTCTTGCTCAGTAAAAGATGCTTTCACTATTTTTTTATCAATATTTATAACATGTTGACGATAATCTTCCTTGAATGTAGCTACATCAGCCTCTTTATCAAAATATAACAGCCACTGTTCAGCACTTTCCTCTGCGCTTACGACAATGATAGTACCGAAATAACATACACTTAACATGATTAGTTGTAACAAAACCTTCATATAAAACTCCCTATTGTCATGCAATCTTTTATTTTCTATTATACCAACCTTTAACACTATTTGAATGGTTAGTTTGTTCATCTCTCAATTTAGTAAATCGACAAATACTTCAAAATTATTTCCTAAGCAATTATTTTGACTATTAATGTGGATAAAACTGTGTATGTGTGGAATTTTAAAGATAGATTTTTTATTTGACAAACATAGAATAGAAGTTTTATGTGGAAATATACATAAATACTTGAATATTGGAGAACGAAGTGAGGGTTAAAACAAATGCGGTAGCAGCTTAATAAAAATCCCCTATCTCACTTGAAGGGGCTTTTTTACCTTCACGAGAGATGGTGAAGTGACCTCGAGGGGATTGGCACTGGAGCTAGACAAACAGAAATGCGGAAGTGACTCGCTCATCCCCGACTAGCACTGGAAGCATTTCACTTGAAGGCGCTCTTTGCCTTCACGAGAAATGGTGAAGTGACCTCGAGGGGATTCGCACTGGAGCTAGACAAACAGAAATGCGGAAGTGACTCGCTCATCCCCGACTAGCACTGGAAGCATTTCACTTGAAGGCGCTCTTTGCCTTCACGAGAAATGGTGAAGTGACCTCGAGGGGATTCGCACTGGAGCTAGACAAACAGAAATGCGGAAGTGACTCGCTCATCCCCGACTAGCACTGGAAGCATTTCACTTGAAGGCGCTCTTTGCCTTCACGAGAAATGGTGAAGTGACCTCGAGGGGATTGGCACTGGAGCTAGACAAACAGAAATGCGGAAGTGACTCGCTCATCCCCGACTAGCACTGGAAGCATTTCACTTGAAGGCGCTCTTTGCCTTCACGAGAAATGGTGAAGTGACCTCGAGGGGATTGGCACTGGAGCTGGACAATATAAAAAAGAGCTGCTAGTAAACTAGCAACTCCTTAAAATACAATTATTCATTTCTCATGAAGCGATCATCCATAATAGATGCTGCATCAACTTCATCTGTCATCGCACGCAAATAATCAGCAAATAATTCGCGTTGGAAGTCAGTTGAGTCAGTCCATTCCACTTCGCCAAATGCAGTATAGCCATCACCTTCACCTGTCGATAAGAAGTTGTTTGTCACAACAGAGAATGTGCCTTCTGCAAACTCACCATTTGTATAAACTGGTGTTCCGTCTGTTAACGTAATATCAATAATACGATCGCCAATTTCACGAGCATCATCAAAAATGACTTTTACGCCCGAGAATTGAATTTGAAGTAATCTGTCTTCAGGGCCTTCAAGAATAACTTTTAGCTGTTGTGCTGTCATATCAGCTGTTACATTATAGTTATCGAATGGCAGTACTTTAAATACTTCACCGTAATTAATCTCACCAGCGTCGATGTTTTCACGAATTCCGCCTGAGTTTTGGAAAGCAATTTGTGTTCCAGCTTTTTCACGCATTGCATCAGTAATCATATTTCCTAATTGACTAACTCCAAAATCAACTTCAGAGTAATCACGAGTTAACTCACCGTTTGTGCTACCAACAACTTCATTTTCTACTTCTTTCACTTTCGTTTGATAGTCTTTTACAATACTATCAGTATCTGCATCTAAAGCAGTAAGATTAATATTTGTTTCAAGCAAGCCTACTTCTTGTGAAACAACTTCTTTGCTGTCTCTATCAACGAATAGCTTAATATGTCCTATTGCTCTCGTATATTTTTCAGCTTCAATTACAGGAATACCATTAACGATACCTGCTACACGCTTATGAGAGTGTCCACCTACGATCGCATCTAAAGATCCCGCTGATGCATCAGCTAAATCTGCTAATTCACCTACGATTTCATTCGTTTCTTCCTCTGCCCATCCAGGTAAGTGAGAAGTAACAAAGATAAGATCTACACCTTGATCTTTTAATTCCTTCGCTAACTCTTCAGCAATCGATGCTGGTGTAGGGAATGTTAATCCTTCTACATGTGTTGATAGTGTAGTAGATTTTGTTTCTGGCGTAGCAAAGCCGATTACACCAATTTTGTAATCACCTTTTTCCAAAATCACATAAGGCTCAGCCCAATCAACACGTGTATTCGTTGCTTCATCAAATACATTTGCTCCCATAATAGGTAATTCAGCTTGTGCAATACGTTCTTTTAAAACGTCTACTCCCCAGTCAAATTCGTGATTCCCGATTGCAGCAGCATCGTATTCAATCGAATTTAACGTGTCAATCGTTGAAGCACCTTCAAATGAATTAGAAATAAGTGTACCTTGCATGATGTCTCCACCATCAAGCACGACTGTTCCGTCTGCATTTACAGAACGAAATGCATCAACGATACCACCAACAACAGCCATACCGCCACGCTGCTTCGCTTCATCAAATTCAATATTTCCATGAATATCGTTCGTTGAAAGAATGTCAACAACATCAAAAAGCACAGGCTTTAAGGCATCACTTGCTTCTTCACGAATAAGGTTATCCTGCGGTCCAAACGCTTCACCGTTTTTCACATCGAAGACACCTGCAAGAAGTGAATAAGCTACATAAGGACGTGCCCAATCTGAAATATCAGCTACATCTGTAAAATTGTTTAAAACGCTCTCATCTACAGTAGGCATAGTACCGTCTGTTAATGCTAGAGTAATAATTTTTGCAAACTGTTCTTTATTCACTGTGTCATTTGGGCCAAACTCAGTTTCTGATAAGCCCTCTATTAGATTAGCAGCAATTGCTTTCGCTACTACATCTTTGTGTTCTTGAGTATTAATATCTTTAAAAGATAACTCAGCTTTCTCCTCACCAAGTTCACCAGCTCTATCTAACATGATCAAAAGTTGGGCACGAGTAACTAATTGGTCACCACCAAGTTCACCGTTACTAAAGCCTTTTACAATTCCTTTTGTTTGCAATAGCTCAATATCAGCTAATTTGATTGCATCAAAGTTTGTGTCTGCCTTAGCTAAATCAGTCCCCATCATACTAAAAGCTAGTGCAGAAGATGCAACAAGCGTTGTCAACTTTTTCTTCATTAAAGTTCACCTCATATGTAGTTTTCTTTATCCGTTTTTCTATTGCTCTATTAATATAGCATATAGTTTATAAATGTCAAAAAGCCATTGTTTTGGTATTTTATCCATAGTTAAGGTTACTTTCATAATTTTACTATAATGAGGTAATTGCTGTTAGTATAAAATTTATATTGTAGTAAACTATAGAATTTTTTATAATAGATAGTGTTTGAGAGTATTAATAGTTAAGTTAACTTTCGATTGGAGGAGAATATATGAAGACATTTGGTAAAGTTGGAAGCGTTTTAGCTGGAGTAGCTCTATCTACATCTTTGTTTGCTAGTACTACTTTTGCTGAAGCTATTGAAGTTGATCACGTTGATTGGATGAAAGAAGAAAGTATTTTAAAGGGTAATCAAGCTGGGAACTATAAATTGAATCAACACGTTAGGCTAGCAGATGCTTTAATCTTTCTTGCTAGAACAAAAGGTGTTGAGGGGCTAGAAGAATCTACAGGCAAAAACTTTGCTGAAGAGTATATACAATGGGCAAAATCAAATGATGCAATTTCTGATGACCAAGCGAAATTTCCTCATAAACAGCTATCTTCTGATGATGTTACAAAGATCGCTAGTAAGCTAGGATACGAGCTTGCTCTTGAAAATAGCAAAAAAGTAACAAGGGAAGACTTTTTAACAGCACTTGGAGAAGCTGTTGTTAGCCATATTACAATCGGACATACAAATGATATTCACGGACACATTGAAGAAAATAGCTTTGGTGGAGAATATGGTTATGCAAAAATCTCTACATTAATTAACGAATGGCGTGCTGAAAACGAAAACTTCTTATTACTTGACGGTGGAGATACGTTCCAAGGAACTGTATTAGCGAATGAATACAAAGGTGAATCACTTCTACCTATCTTAAACTATTTGGATTATGACGTGATGGCTGCTGGAAATCATGAATTTGACTTTGGCTACGAGCAAACATTAAAGCTTCGTGATGCATTGAATTATCCAATGATTTCTGCAAACGTATTCAAACCAGACGGAACGGAATTATTAATTCCTGTACATTATGAAGAAGTTGCTGGTAAGAAGTTTGCATTTGTTGGATTTGTTGCTGAAGACACACCTGTATTAACTCATCCAGATAATGTTGCTGGCTTAACATTCAAAAGTCCAGTTGATGTAGCTAAAGAGTTAATCCCTGAGGTACAGAAGCAAGTTGATAACGTAATTGTCGTTTCTCACGTAGGGGTTACAGTTGATAGAGAAATTGCTGAAGCTGTAGACGGTATCGATTTAATCGTTGGTGGACATTCACATACACCACTTACTGAACCTGAATTAGTGAATGATACGTATATTGTTCAAGATTGGGAATACGGTAAATCTTTAGGGCGTGCAGACTTATACTATTACAACGATAAGGTCATTGCATTCGACGGCGGGTTAGTAGAATATGATGAAACTGTTGAAGCTGATCCTGAAGTAGCTGCAATGGTTGAAAAAATCGTAACTGAAATTGATGAAAAATTAAATGTTACAATTGCTACAACTGATCTTCATTTAGATGGTGCTCGTGATTTAATTCGTTCTCAAGAAACAAATCTAGGAAACTTAATTACTGACATAATGCTTGAGAAAACATTAACGATCGATGGCTATAACGCTGATGTTGCTTTAACAAATGGTGGCGGTATTCGTGAAGAAATTCCAGCTGGTGACATCACGAAGAAAATGCTAAATACAGTTCTTCCATTCCCTAACACGTTAGTGGTAATTGATGTAACTGGTGAAGAGTTAAAAGCAGCATTAGAGCATGGTGTTAGTGGTATTGAAGAAGGCGCAGGACGCTTCCCACAAATCGCTGGCATGTCCTTCACTTATGATTCTACTAAACCAGCTGGTGAGCGTGTAGTAGAAGTGAAGGTTGGTGAAGAAGCACTTGATGAATCAAAAACTTATAAGCTAGCAACAAATGACTTCGTTGGAGTTGGCGGAGATGGATATGAAATGTTCGCTAACAAAGAAATGTTTAACACAGGGTTCACATTATATTCAGTTGTAGAAGAAGGTTTTATGAGCCGTGAAACGGTAAGCCCAGTTGTTGAAGGAAGAATTGTTGACGTAGCAAACTAATAGGCTTTTAATCAGTAAAGCATCTAATGAAAATATTTCATTAGATGCTTTTTTCATGTGCACTGTTTATCTTTTCGATCAGAAGACCGCTCACTTCAATCAAGGTCCCAATGTCTGACGAAATGTAGTTTGTTTTATGAAAGTACCGAGATGTTGCATTACAACTCCTGCATTTATTGACAAAGTCTTTTAGTACAAAAAGAGGCATCCATTAACCAGCAAGTTGGCTAAATGGATACCTCATTCATGATGTCAGCTAACATGAGTAGCGCTTCTTTTAAAAGCAACAGATCAAGTCTAGTTACCTGAGCCTCGGATTATCGTAATCTCTTTTTCAGTCTCATTGCCTCCAAGGTCAACCGCCTTTAAGACAATAACATTTTCCCCTTCTTCAAGCTGGAACTCTTTCTCTACTTCATAGACGATAGATCTCATTTCTAGAGGCGAATCAAAAGTTTGCTTGAATTCTTCATTGCCATCGATATAGAAACGTAGCTCATCAAAGTTGTCTTCTACAGTCAATTTGACAGTTGCTGTTTCAGTATCAATATCAACAGATGTAGGTGCATCAACAGTGATAACAGGTGCTAAAGTATCTACAAATACTGTACGCTTAAATGAGATTTCATTACCTTCACTATCTATACCACCAAAGTAAATATCATGTACACCGTCTTCTTCAACAGTTACTTCTGTTTCAAATGCAAATACACTATTTACTGCATCCCATTTCAAATCAACTTTAGCTCCATTGACGGTTACTTCTTTCACATCTGCATCATCTGCTACATATCCAGCAACAGGTATCGTTCTTGATGCAATTGGACTAAGAGGCTCTGGAAGGTCCGCAATAATGAAAGGAATAACCTCGTCACTTGATACCACATTACTCTTTACGTTACCTGCGTAATCATATGCAAGTACTTTAATTGTATCTTGATCCGATACGCCTTTTAAATAATATAAATCTCTATCGGCAGCTAACGGATGTTCTAATACAGAAACTCCGTTAACAAGAATATCATAATGTGAAATACCTGAACCGTATTCAATTGATTTTAAAGATAGTGTATCTTTCTCATCATCATGAATGACGATAACTGATGGTTTTGTAGTATCTACAAACACAGGAACTTCAACGATTTGCCAATCAGCGTCCGGGTCATCAATTTTTGTTTTGATTTCGTAATAGTATAAGCCATCAGTAACTAGCTCATTGTTAACAGTACCGTCCCAAGCAGCATCCTCAAATAGATGAGCTAACGTCTCTCCACTATTATCGAAATAATTTTTCTTAATATTTTTTTCAGTTGTTAACTTACGAACAGTCTCTTTATCACTATTTAAAATAGAAAATTGTACTTCTTTAGCATTTCTTAAAAATGTTAAATATGGGACTGCGACATCATTAACACCGTCACCATTTGGTGAAATTGATATTTTATCAGTATGAACAAATCCATCATGTGGATTATACCCTAGAAACTCATATTCGAAGCTTTCTAATCCAGCTAATTCACTATTTCCTGAAATAAAGCCAGCTTCTCCATAGTAAGATAAACCAGAACCACCTAATTCATCTAAAACCGGTGCATCCGCCCACTCTCCATGGAATCCTACATAAGGTATACTTAGCTCTGGATTCATATCAGTAACATCAACAAGTTTTACAAACCCTTCAACGAAGTGACCGTTTGCAAACACTTCATTTAAAGGAAGATTAGAGAACCAATCAACGGTATTGTTAAGGTCAATTGTTACATCAAATGTCACTGAACTGCTAGCAGGCACTGTTAAAAGTTGCTCTCCTTCTACTGTTGTAATATGACTAGAAGAATAAGTTATTGGGAATTGCCCCACGCCCACTTCATCTATCGTTCCATTCTTATAAATCCCTTGGGATTCAAGTAGGTTGATACCTTCACCGACAAGATCAGTCAATACACTACCATCTAAACGGTATGTTGCATCTAGGTCAGACATATTTTCTGCTTTTAATGTAAATGTTGTTTTCTCCCCAATTTCCTTCAACGCTACCTTTGCTTCACCCGAATTCACTTCTGTTACTACAACAGGTGTACTCATTGCAGCATGTAGGTTCATTAACCCTGCGCCTTGACGACGAGGAGAATATGCATTTCCTGTACCATATGCACTATTATAAACACCCTTATCAGCAATAATATTTGCAGTGTTCATTAATAAGATTTTAGCGAGTTGAACGCGATCTTGACCTGCTACATCATACATACCAGTTACATGCTGTAATACAAGTGCTGCTCCACCTGCAACATGTGGTGATGCCATAGACGTACCAGTCATTAGACCATATCCATCATTTTGTAAGGTTGATAGAATACTTACCCCAGGTGCGGTAATTTCAGGTTTAAAATCAAGGTTAGGCGTAACTCCCCAAGAACTTGATTCGGCTAGCTCACCAGCCTGTGGGTTTACAGATGTTAACGTTTCACCTGTGAAAGTTAACGAAACATCCTGCCCTTCGTCTAACAGACCTTTTAAAATTTCTCCATGCTCTTGCAAAATAAACAATTGTGGAATCATAACTTCAGGATCACTTGTCATGCTTACATATCCAGGTGAGTGATTAAAGATGATAACACCTGCAGCACCAGCTGCTTGAGCATTTAATGCTTTTGTTATAAACCATGTCTCACCACGTTGAATGAGCGCAATTTTTCCAGTGAGATCCAAACCAGCGAAATCATCTGCTGCTGGATCAACATCTGAATCACCTGGCAAACGACCTAGCCCTGCGTACACAACATCATAAGTTTTCGTCGTTAAATCGTTTGGGTGCACCGATGAAGCTGACATAAACGATATTGCTCCAGTTTCTTCACCAGCTGCATATTGTATAGCGTCTAAGTCAATGTAATCATTTTGAATACTTGCTACTTGAAGAGTTTGTGGAAACAAACCTGGTGATCCTACGACACCGATATCTGGATTAGAACTAAACGGGTTAAGGCCAGAACCCCAGCCAAATTGTCCAGAATTTCCTGCAGACACAGCGACTAAAACACCACTATCTACAGCTCTTGATATCGCTGCTCTTTCAGGGTCGTCATCACGAACAAATTGAGAAGCATCTCCTAAACTCATATTAATTACATCGGCACCAAGTGCAATTGAATCATCAATTGCTTTGACAATAATATCACTATATGTAGTCGGCAATACTGGGTCATTCCCAAATACTTTCATGGCTAAAATTTGTGCTTCAGGGGCAATCCCTTTAATACCGCCATTTTCTTCATTTCCATTTGCACCAACTGTACCAGATACGTGCATACCATGATGCACTCCTTCTGGAGCAAGATCTAGTAAATGATCGTTGCTATCAGCATAGTTATAGCCATATGGCACTTTTGCAGTTAAATATTTTCCTGGTAGACCGTTTTGTTGGATAAGTTGCTCTACACTTGTTTGTGTTAATGCTGGTACTGTATCGTCACTTAAAACCATATCTTTATGGTTCACATCATGACCACTGTCAATAACAGCAACAACCATTCCCTCTCCACGATAGCCATAGTCAGCCCATGTCTCAGGTGCAGATACCATACCTTTACTGTATACCATATTTGGTTGCTGTTGACTTACATTAATATCAGGACGTACATATGAATTAGCAATATATACTTTTTTAACATTACTTAACGATTGAATGGTTTCAATAGATTGGTAATCTACTTTTCCACTAAACCCATTAAGTATTGTAGTAAAGCTTTCTTCATAATCAATTTCTATCGCTTTAGAAGCAATATCTGATTTAACAAATGCCTGCTCCTTTAACGCTTTATCCTTTAATTCTTGTTGCTTACTATCAGATAAATCGCCAAACTTTACACGCGCTTTATTCGCATATGTAATACCTGGCTCACTATCTAATTCTACGATCACGCGAACTTTTTCATTTGGTTCATATGCTGTTTCATCAGATGAGTTATTCGTTGTAGCTGCTGCAACCATTGAAAAATTAGACAAGATAAGAAAAAATGCTGTGAAAACGATAAATGCCTTCTTTAGTCTCACAAAAAAACCCCTTTCTTAATAAAATAATAGATTACAAGTGAATATATTTCCTGTATTGCTAAGTGTAGGAATAATTCTATTTTATTTCCTCGTACAAACATAGTCAAACAATTTTTCAGTATAATTCAATTATTCTGAAATTTTTTTCTTTTTTTGAAATTTTTTGTAATATTTTAATATTTTTTACATTATAAATAATTTTCTGTTAACAGAGCGAAAAATGAATTAACAAAAATCTTTAAGAAAAGCAAACTCGTATATGAGTAGGGTATGCATCAGCTATGATAAAAGCTACACCTTATCCAAATGAAATGAGTAAAGAACTTGCTGCTTTTCCTATCCCTTTGTCCTTTCATTATTGGGGAAGAAGTATATAGTGATAACATTGCACATACAAGATGATTTTAGCTATTTTTGTATTGATTATTCCTTTTCGTACTAAGAAATAAATAATTACAAGCCAAGCATTCGTGGCATCATTTCTTATGTAAAGACTATAAAAATCATAAATACACAACAGTTACTCAAATGTAAGGGAAAACAAGGAAAAAGGGTTGACGAAAACAGCCTTGTTGTTTTGGCTGTTTTCTCATTATTTATTCCTTTCCGTACTAAGAAATAAGTACTTATAAATCAAGCATTCGTGGCATCTTTTCTCGTTAAAAAATGAGATCAATTGCGTAAAATTATTTATTGCTAATCTAATATAGTCACAATAGCAACAATGTTGACGAAAAGAGCCTTGTTGTTGATAGTCTGTAAGTGTTGTAAAATACGACAATATTCTTTGTTAATGTACAGGTTTTTCTTAATGAATGTATGAGGAATAGCTACTCCAATGATACTGGCTTTGGTTGGCTGTATCACTTGCGTAGAATGTATACAGAGACAATATGGGATATGTCATTAAGACTATGGGTGAAGGTAAAAGGGTTCACGAGCTTCCGAGAGGGATGGTAACTACTTGTTATATGCTGCTGATCGTGACAAAGAGCTGGCTTACAATTGCCGCGACTCGTTATGTAATAACAAGCTCTAGGAAACCATGTTCCATGTTTCCTAGCCATAGGTTCACATCTTTATATCTCTACTTTTTAATCCAACATTTCGACAAAAAAATTTTCTTGCAGATATAGGTTTGCATTGCTTCTTTATCACTTTAAAGTGTCGGGGGTCAGACCCCCAACTGGTGTGTGGCGAATTCGCGGTACATGTTATGCGTTTCAAATAGTTCAGCGTGTGTACCTTTCCCGGTCATGATACCTTTATCTATAAAGATAATTTGATCAGCATCGACGACGGTAGATAGCCTGTGTGCAATAATTAATGTCGTTCTACCTTTCATTAAATTTTTCAATGCTTCCTGAACGACAATCTCCGATTTACTATCTAAACTAGATGTTGCTTCATCAAGCATTAATATTTTCGGGTCTCTTAATAACGCTCTGGCAATTGCAATTCTTTGTCTTTGCCCTCCCGATAACTTAATTCCTCGCTCCCCAACTTCCGTCTCATATTTATGAGGAAGTTCTTCAATAAATTGATCGGCAAATGCCATCTGTGCTGCTTTTCGTAATTCAGTTTCACTTATTTCATTTTCTGTTCCATATATGATATTTTCCCTTATTGTTCCTGCAATAATTGGGCTTTCTTGAGATACGTAACCAATCTGATTACGCCATGATTTTAATGAAAATTGATCTATCGGTTCTTCTCCTAGCTGTATGAACCCATTCGACGGTTCATAAAATCTTTCAATAAGTGAAAATAATGTCGTTTTTCCACTGCCACTCGGTCCGACAATTGCTGTCACTTTTCCTGCTTTTACTGTAAAACTAATATCCTTTATAATGTCCTCCCCATTTTCATATGAAAAGGTAAGATTTTTCACATTTATTGATTGATCAACATTTGTAACAGATGATCCACTTGTAATATGCTCTTCTTCGTAGTTTAAGATGCCAATAATCCGTTCAGTCGCACCCATTGCTTTTTGAAGCTGAGTAAAGAATGCTGTAAATTGACTCATTGGGATAATAATTTGAATCAAATAAAGAATAAATGCTACTAAATCTCCGGCTGATAATGCGCCAGATGCTACTCTTAAACCACCGTATCCCATAATAACAACGAGTAATGCCATTAATACGAACGACATTAAAGGTGCAATTAATGCCTGTACTTTTGCTTCTTTCAAGCCGAATTTGAATAAATTATTAATGCCCTTTCTTCCATTTTCAAGCTCAATTGATTCTGCATTAGAGACTTTTACAAGTCGGACTTCAGAGAGCACTTGACTAAGCACTGTAGTAAACTTCGCTGTTTCATCCTGTAAATTCTTTGATATTTTATACATTTGTCTCCCTAATGGTAGTAATACAAATAGGGACACTGGGACTACCAACAGCATTATCAAGGTCATTTTCCAATCAAGATACAGTAATATTGCAACCGACCCTATAATTGATATAACTCCAGTAACAAAGTTGGTTAAGTGATCCGTAATTAGCTCCTTGACTACAGCAGTATCATTAGTCATTCTACTTATTGTGTCACCTGTTCGGTTTTGGTCGTAATATCGTATAGGAAGTACTAAAAGCTTTTTCCACAACCGTTCTCTTATCTTTGCTACGATAGATTGACCTATATAGCTTAGCAAATAAAGGGAAAGTCCCCCTGCAATAGCTTGAATGACGAAAGCTACAATTAACAAAACAATATGGGTTTGGTTAAATGACGACAACGAAAATTGATCAACTAAGTTTTTCGTAAAAAGAGGAATAGCAAGTGATACAATTGTCGAGAAAACACTCATCATCATCGCAATTGAAATTAATAATTTGGACGGTTTTGTTTCCTTAATAAGTGCTGAAAATAACCTCCAATCTCCTAACTCCCTTTTCTTTTCCATTTAAAGCACTCCCTACAATAAAATGTTTAAAATCGAATACCATTTTGATAAAAGCGACTACATATGGTTATGTACAATTACTACGTATATAAAGAAGAAAATGTTTCATAAAAAATAAACTTAATACTGCTCAATACACCAATTACATTTACATTTGAAAATAAGTATGTTGAGAAAGATCCTTTACCATTGATTCCTATCCTCCCGTAACGAAGGTTTACCTCTATACACTTTCATCAATTGGCCCACTAGCATAGTAATCTAGTATGTATTATAACCATTTCTAGCAAATTTTCACAAAAGATATGAACACTCCACACTAAAATAACCGTTATCACTTTAACTCACCAGGGGACAGACCCCAAAAATAATGGCATATTTTTGTTGGGTATGAATAGTTTAAGATAAATGGGTTATTGTGTGCTTTTTTGCGTGAAATAGACGATTTTGTTTGATTATATGAAGTTATTGGGAGGTTATGAAATGATTATATACACGGTTAAGCAGGGAGATTCTCTATATTCCATCGGGCAAAAGTTTAGAGCCTCTTATCAAGATATTATGAGAATAAATGGTTTAGAAAATGGTAATATCGTTCCCGGTCAGTCTCTTCTTATTCAACAAAACGTTTATATTGTACAGCAAGGGGATACTTTATATAAAATTTCTGAGATGACGAATGTTTCAACACAAGCATTAATAGATGCAAACCAAATCCAAAACCCTAATATGATCAATCCAGGAATGCAACTTACGCTTCCAAACATACCTGGCTATTCAGCTGACAGTGTTGGATATGAATCGATTATTACAGCTGACGAGATGGGCTATGTAACATTAAGAGATCCTATACCTTTAGAAGAAGAATTAACAACCTTTGCTCCGTGGCTGAATTATGTACCATTGTTCGATTATCAGTTACAAGAAGGTGGCAACCTTAGTGACCTTGATGATGAAAGTGCTATACGAACAGCTCGTGAAAATCGAATTGCTCCATTAGCAACTGTGACTGCATTTAATGCAGACATGATTCATAGAGTATTATCATCTGCAGAAAACACACAAAGATTAATAGACAATATATATCAAATTGTTTCAAGTAAAAACTATTCTGGAGTAAATATTGATTTTGAAGCAGTAACCGAAAGAGATAGAGATTCATTTTCCGAGTTTTGTAGATTGCTCAACGATCGCATGAAGACCGATGGCTATCTTACGACTATCGCGGTTTTGGCAAAGGAATCTGAAGCATGGCATAAAGGGCTAGATTATCAAGCAATCGCACCATCGATGGATTTTGTATTTATTATGGCATATGATTGGCATTGGAGATTTAGTCAACCAGGGCCCATTGCACCAATTAATCGAGTACGTATAGTGCTTGACTTTGCTATTACGCAAATCCCCAGAAACAAGATCGTTTTAGGAACAGCTCTTTATGGCTATGATTGGACAGTCCCGTTCACACAAGGAATGAGTGCACGCGCCCTTTCTTCACATGCTGTCACAAAAATTGCAATGCAATATCAAATCCCAATTAGGTACGATGTTGAATCAGCGTCCCCATGGATCGAGTTTGTTGATGAAGAAAACAAAAGGCGTATTGTCTGGTTTGAGGATGTTAAAAGTATTAATGAAAAATTCAAGTTAGTTCGTGAATATGGATTAGGTGGGGTAGGGTTCTGGCAATTAAGACTTGAGTTTCCACAGCTGCCAACATTAATGAGTGAGATGTTTACAGTTGAACACATATTGTAAGTGATCGTTTAACGGTGTGATTTTCTCATTGATTAGTGCTTTTCGTACAAAAATAGCAACACGTATATTTCTATCCTTCGTGGCATCTTTGCTACTTTTATAAACTTATTTTACTATCCATTTTTTGTGAAGATAGAAACTAATTCAAAAAAAATACCAACCAAAAGGTTGGTATTTTATATTGGAGATACGTTGAAGAAACTTTTTGTCTAGAGGAAAGTTGAAGAATGAGTGAGGCATTGTGAAGCGAGGATATTTTGTTGAGGGGTTTGTCAACTAAAGAGCAATTGATTCAGGTTTTTTGCCATCCATGAACCGTACAGATTCAGCAATGACTTCAGTTACATACACATTTTTCCGTTCTTGATTTTCGTAATGTCTCGTTTGAATTCTCCCAGTAATTCCAACGATCGACCCTTTTTTACAATACATTGCTGTATTTTCAGCAGCTTTTCTCCATACTGTACAATTAACAAAATCAGTGTCGATCTCACCCTGTACATTTTTGTAATTTCTATTTACCGCCAAAATAAAGTTTAATACAGCCGTTCCATCATTCGTATACCGCATATCAGGGTCTTTGGTCATGCGCCCAACAAGTATGACCTGATTTAGCACTTCATTAGCTCCTTTCTTATTTGATAGTCCCATCATATCTAAACCGTTGCATGTAAGTAAAATGTCCAATTTTGCATTTTTATCGCCTAAAACGTGTCGAAAATGCAATTTCTGTAAGTTAAAATGACTTATTTTCACGTCTAACAAACATAAAAATACAATATTAGCACAATCAAAAATCTTTTTTAATAACCTTAAGTTTGTTTCAGAAATTAAAATTTTTCAATTACCATCACCGAAGAGAAATGAGGAAGAAAAAACACCATAACAAAAAACTCTTAACAAGAATCGCTAAGAGTTCCTTTTAATTGGCTGTGTATAGACTGATACGTTTCGTTCTATGATATTAGCACGTATTCATTATAGCATTCGTGACATCCTTTCTACTTTGACAATGATTGAGCTCAAAAAAAACTCATCATACTGCTTATTCTTAGTAAAAAAGTTTACGAAAGGAGCCTATTACACGGCTACACTTCAATAATGACATATCAATGTTTACTATATATGTTTGTGGGCTTTAAAGTTACTATCAAGTACATACCAATTTTGTGGAAATGGCAATCCAAGAACCCAGTAGAACAAACCTCTTAAATGATACTCCTTCACAGTATCTAGCTTTGCTTGGATGCTGCGTGCATCTTCAAACCACACTTCATGGTGTGCTCCTTCTTCATCGTAATATCTAAAAAATGGTGATTGATATGTTGGATCATATTCAATGGTAGCACCGTACTTTCCTGCACGTTCTACAGCAGCTTGTGGACTCAATGTCGACGCAGACGTACCTTGGACGAAAGGAATGTTCCAGTCTCGACCATATAAAGGAATTCCCATCAATATTTTGTCTCTCGGTATGACAGTAACTGCGTAATCTAATACTTTTCTCACCGAATTGAGTGGTGCTATGGCCAACGGTGGTCCACCAGACCATCCCCATTCGTAAGTCATTAAAAAGACCATATCAACGATTTCGCCATGAGCCTGATAGTCATGCGCAGCACGAAGTAAATCTGACTCTGTGCCTGTTACTTTCGGAGCTAAAGCTGTTGACACTGATAAGCCTTCAGGATGAAGTCTTGCAACTGTTTTCCGAAGAAAATTATTATAATTCTCACGATCCTCAGGGTATACAAATTCAAAATCAACATTCAGCCCCGCATAGCCTTTTTCCTTCATCGTTTCTAAAATATTCGTAATCAATGTATCTTGTAATTCTTCACTTGCAAAGATCGTTGCAGTTAGGTCTGAATCAAAATTCCCTCCAGAAAGATTCGAAATAACCATTAAGGAATCAATATTATATTTCTCAGCTGCCTCTATGACTTCTTTATCACTTAATGTTGAGATCGTACCATCTTCTTTTATCGCATATTCAAATATTGATAAATAGGTTAGTAGATTTCCTACTTCATCAACGAGCTTGACACCTCTCTCCCCCATTCTAGTAATGTACGCATTTACATCAGCTAACTGCTTTACTCTTTCTGGAATACGTAACACTTGACCAGGGAAAATGAGATCGGGGTTCGCAAGCTGATTTGCAACAGCTATGTCCTGAACGCTTACCCCGTATCTTTGCGCAATCATCCAAAGCATTTCTCCTGGCTGTACGACATGGTGTAAAGCTACAGGGATGGTTAAATACTGACCAATTTGAATACGGTTTGGATCAGCAATCGCATTCTTATCAATGATTGATTGGACACTGACACCATACATTTGAGCGATTCTCCAAAGATCTTCACCTGGCTGTACGACATGTTGACGTGTCGGCGAAGGAATAACTAGTGCTTGACCAACGACTAGCACATTAGGATCTTTGATTCCGTTCGCCTTAATAATTTGGTTTATATCAGCACCATACCGCTGTGCAATACTCCACAAAGCATCCCCACTTTGTACAACATGGATTTGCATATCATATCCTCCTTCACACAATTCTCCTATATACAACTGTTCAAAAAAGCTGTTAACACATTGATTGTTGTGCTGTTCTTGCATTAATTGTTGCTTTTCGCATCTAGTGTTCTGAGCATCTTTTCTACGACTTCTTGCTCTTCAGTTGCTGTCCCTTTTTTGAACACTCATTATAATGTATTCGGTGATTATTACACTTATTATTTAAACTCTAATAATTTTTATATATGTTTACTTAACAAATAATCAGTGTTTACTAATTATTTAAGTTAACAAATTATTTTACGGCAACACATGCTTAAAATTAGGTGAACATCACTTAAGAAAAACAGAAGATGACAAGATGACATTCTACAGCCACTAACTCCAGAAGAAAAAAAATCTTTTTAATGGAAAAGAGGACTAACATATTTTTGTTGTTATATTTGCTAAATGAGCGCAACCCACAAAAAGATGTGTCAAAAAAAGACTTCGCATAAGAAGCGGAAATCTGTGTGCTTTCACTGAAATATTGAGGGTTAAAAATTTTAGAGGTGTCTAATAAATAAAACAAGAATTAACAATTTTTCAAAATCGTGTTGAAGCAACGTTTAGTCCCATGGATTATGTTCAAGTTACAAAACAAGCTCCCTATGATTACATATTAGTTGATGTACGAAATGGTGCCCAAGAGGTAAGAAAAAAATGAAAGGTGCAGTGCAAATACCTATCGCAGCATTATCAGCCCGTATAAATGAGTTACCTAGTCTACTGTTGGTACACTTAGTGTAATACTGCTGCAAAAGCAGCTATCCGCCTACTAAATAACAGCTTCAAATTGAAGGAATTAGCTGGAGGAATTGCAGCTTGGAAAACGATGAACTTCCCACTTGATGCAGACAATTTAAACTGTGGATGCTAGCTTTATATCCTTATCTACCCCCACTTGCTAATTACTGTGGGGGTAGATAAAAATGATGACTACTCCCTCTTAGTCGTTGTTCTTCGAGGAAGCAATAAGGTAAAAGTACTTCCGTCATTTGAGCTTTCTTTTAACAACAAGTCTCCTTGTTGAGCATTGGCAAGAAGTTTACTTATTGGTAAGCCAAGACCTAAGCCTCTCACCGTATTTTTTTGCGCTTTGCCTTTATAGAAGCGCTCGAAAATTAATGGCTGTTCTTCCACAGGAATACCACAACCACTATCAATGATATCAATCGCAATAAAATCTTTATTTGGCTCGTATATCTTCACTTCAATCTCTTTTGAGAATGCATGCTTACTATTATTTAGTAAGTTTATGATAATTTGCTGAATACGATATGGATCTCCGTATGCAAAAAGAGGTTTTTCAGATGATGAAACTTTGACTTGAATGAGATGATGTTCATCATTGGTCATTTTCCATTGATCAGTCATTTCCTGTATGCACTTATTTATATCAAGTCTTTCACACTTCACTTTTATTTCGCCAAGAGTAAATGAATTAAAATCAAGTAAATCCTCCACCATAAGCTGTAGCCTGTGAGCTTCATTTAAAGTAATATCCAAAAATTCTTGTTTTTCTTCACCTGATACAATTTGATCATTCACAGCCTGCACTAAACCACTAATTGATGCAATGGGTGTTTTCAGTTCATGTGTCACACTTGCAAGCAGCTCTGTTCTCATCACCTCTAATTGTTTAAGGCGGGTAGTCATTTCTTTAAATGATTCAATTAAGTCATAAAGTTCTTCGCCTTGTGTATCAGTAGCTAGGTTAACGTTATAATTCCCATTTTGAATTTGTTTGGCAGCTTTAGAGACTTGTAGAATAGGGGATATAATTTTGTTTGATAACAAATAGATAATGATCAAACCTAATATCGCTAAACTTCCTAGCAGAATAGCTAGTAAACGATATTCTTCATCCATTTGTCTTCCCATTGTGGAAAATTCTTCTTCTGGTACAATGATGGCTACTGCTCCTATGGAACGATCTTCATATTCAATAGGTGACGAAATAACATATGACAACCCTAACAAATCGAATTCAACTTTCTCAACTTCATTCATTTCAAGCAAATTTAATTGACGCTCTTCAGGAGAAATATTTGATAATCCACGCGAAAAATTCGGATAAACGACTTGCCCATCTTCATCTTGTATAATGATCATTGATCTAATATCCAAACGGTTTAATCTTTTAGGATCTTGAATGATTTCTTCTATTACGCGGTTAAATAACGGAGAGCTACCTTGTATTCTTTCAATGTTTCCATCTTCAGTTACTAAACGGTCTGCAACATCTGCAACGAGATATTGTGCTAATTCTAGCTTATTTCTAATTGCTTCGTCCTTAATCCAAACAACCGAAGCAATACCGATCACTGTTAGCCCAATAATCAAAGTTACTAAATACCTACTTACTAAATAGTTCAGTAAGGGAATGCGCTTATTTTTATTCATAAACACTTAACTGATACCCCATTCCCCGTAACGTTTTAATTTCTCCTACAGATGAATCCCACTCTTTCAGTGATTTTCTTAAACGCTTAATTGCTAAATCTACCGCCCGGTCACTTCCTTCATAATCAATACCCCACACTTGCTCTATCAGGTGCTCTCTCGTAAATGTTTGATTTGTATGCTCTGCTAAAAATATGAGTAATGCTAGATCCCTAGGTGTTACGTGAACCTCAGTTCCATTTAATAGAATTTGATGTGAGCTTATGTCGATCGCTAAATTTCCAAAGTGCTTCACCGTGCGATCTTCAATAGACTTTGATCTTCTTAAAACAGCATGCACTCGAGCAACTACTTCTTCAGCAACAAATGGTTTTGAAATGTAATCATCTGCACCGTTGTTTAACCCTTTTAACCGTTGATTAATATCTCCTAATGCTGTAATCATAATCACAGGGCATGAACTCGTCTTCCTAATCATCTGTAAGACATGCCAGCCATCTACATCAGGAAGCATAATGTCTAAAAGCACAAGTGAAGGCTTATGCACCTCAAATGCCTCAAGCGCCTCCTTACCCTTCTTCGTATGCTCCACTTGAAAGCCTTCCTTACTCAAATACGCACGAAGAACTCGTGCAATCGGCACCTCATCTTCAACTAACAAAACCGTATTCATATTTCACCGCCTTTTCGGTCAGTTGCGCTACACTTTAACACATTACAACAACGGGGGACCGTCCCCCATCGCGGTAATGTTGAAATGTGATACTAGTGTTCATGCCTCGTATATATTGTTCAATTTTTCTAGTTCCTCGAGTGGCTATGCAAAATCTTATTTTGTTACTGTTTTCGTATTAAGATATATTGACGCCTAAAACTAGAGCTCGTCACATCCTTTTTTTAAAACGATTGGTATTGCGTAAAAACCACAATCTCCTCTGCAAATGAGGAAAATCCCAACAAAATTGATGCAAAGAGCCTAGTCATCTACATGTACGTTAAGCCGGACATCATTAATTTTGTGAACAGTATTCCAATCCGATACTTTTCATGTTGTATACATCTATACTATTTGATAATTATGGAAGAAATGTTGTAGAATTATGTGATGTTATGTGATAACAGCAAAAGCTTATAAGTCCCACTTATAAGCTTTTGACTTTTTGCGTATTCATTTTTTTCTCGTACTAAGACATAAGCGACTTACCTACTTATTCTTCAAGCATGATTTTCTTCATATATACTTGTTCTATGCTTTTCTCAAAACCAGCCTCTTTAAGTAATGAGACCACTGTTTCATTCGTAGCAGCTAAATTGACTGTAATTCGCTTTAGCTTTTGATCGAACGGTGCAAATAATTGCGATAATAAACTTGCTGTTATTTGGTGTTGATCACGTCTATTGGATGCTACTTCACATTGGTATAGCGCTGTAGTGACATGAACGCCTTCTTCATTAAAAATACGCTTAAATAACGCATAACCTATACTTTCACCAGTTTGATCATCAACCGCAATGAAAGCTTCTCCATCTCTTACGCTCTTAAATTGCGTTTGCCAGCAATACATACTTTTATAAAATGATAGGTTTTGAACTTCTGGAGGAACAGTTTTAATAAAGTTGTATGTAGCTAGGTGGTTTTCAAAGGGATTCGAGCCAAATGATTCTTCATGGGCGATAAAGAGCAAATTATCTTCGATCACATACCCTAGCTTTTGATACAAATGAATCGCTTTTTCATTTTCTTTTATCGCTTCTAATGTCGCGATTTCAACACCTTCTTCTTCATAAATTGCTAAAGTTGCATCCATCATTTTCTTCCCTACACCTGTACCTCTATAGTGTGGCGCAACACCTGTTCCACCGTTCCATGACACCTTTTTGCCATCTATCATTCTTATGCCATTTAAGACAATGCCGACAGGTTCCTTATCGTCAAAAGCAATAATTGAATAGTTGGCTGACAAACCTTCCTGAGCAAGACGATTCAAAAAGGAATCAATGGTCATCTGCGCATCTGTAAAATAGCCTGTAAACCCCTCATTCCAAGCAGTTACGGCATCCTGCAAAGAGCATTCAGTTAAACGTTTAATCGTTATCATAATTGACACTCCTTTATTATATTTTTCACCAACAAGAGTTCTGCCTCACCTTTAAAATAACTAGGGAACAAAAAAACTTCATCTATATCTGTGAATTTTATTTAAAAAATCACAACAAAATATATTAATCTTTAACTTCATTAAGATGATGTAGCATGAATCTTATTTTCCTTTTCACTTCTTTTAATCATGTTGTGCTTTTGGTTGACAAAGATTACTCCTGTAATGACAAGTATACCTCCGCCAATAGATAATAGAGTTGGTATTTCTCCTAACCAGACCCACCCAATGAGCGTAGCTCCTATTGGTACAAAATACAAAAATGTTGCAGCAACAGATACTGACAATTTTGATAAAACATAAGCCCATGTTAAGTAGGCAATTGCAGCTGGGAATATCCCTAGGTAAATAACGGTGACAGTGCTACTCATTGAAGCTGCAAGGATTTCGTCCAATAAGCCAGGTCCAAACCATAATAGTGTGAATGTTCCGCTCCAAATAGCATAAGCGGTACATTCGAGTGGAGTATATTTTTTAGTAAGTGTTTTTTGTAAAGTGAACATCGCTGCTTGTGTAGTAGCTGCAAACAACAGTATAAAAACACTGATACCAATGGTGAAGTTTGTTTCTGGACGATAGGCAATAAGAATAATTCCACACAGACTTATAATAAATCCGATCCATTGTCGCATAAAGAATTTCTCACGAAGAAAATGCATAGAAAATAGTGCTGAAAAGATCGGGACTGTGTTGACAATAAAACTAGCTATGCCCGCTTCAATCCTTTGCTCTCCATAGTTTAATGCAAAGTTGTATAACGCAATACCAATGAACCCTGAGAGGAAAATACGAAGCAAATCACTTTTCTCGGGAATGCGTATTTTCTTAAATAAAGCTACAACGAGAAAGATTAATGAAGCAACTAAGAATCTTAGTAAAGCTAAGTTTTGTGGTGAATAATCGTCCAAACTTGCACGAATACCGACAAAGGCAGATGCCCAAAAGAACACTGTAACTACAATGGATAATATCGTTTTTAATTCCATCGCTTCCCCTTCTTATTATAAAATAGAAATAACAATTGCTTACAAATTATTATGCTTTATCCAAAAGCTGATAAAAAGGGTATAATCTAACTAATACCGACCCCTTTTAGATAGGAGAAAACGATGAAGGATTTGGCATATTTTCAAATGCGAGCGTATTTATATCCTAGAGAAATAAAACAAACAGTGTCGTTTAAGCTTAAGGAGCTTGAACAAGTATGGTATTGCAATCAAAAAAATGTAAAAATAAAAATTAGGAAATTCGAAGAGGATGGGAGATGTATTTACCATCCTGGGAGAGGTAGGGGAAACCCTTCTTGCATCAACTTTAAAAACCCCTTGCAACAGGAAATTGAGCAGGCTGTATTAACTTGTATTGAACATGACCAAATCGAACGTATCTTTCAGTTATTACAATTACCAATTCCAAATTCATGGATAGCTAATGTATCAAAAGAAGTCAAAAAACTATTTGGTTTGCAATCGGCGAATCAATCGAAAGAAGTGCTAAGATTAGCAGTTGAAAAAAGAATTGTCACTTTAGACCCACAATCCTCTGCCATCGATTTTGAAAACTATTTAATCCAACAATTAGGGAGTACTCTCGTTACCTATGATCAACAAGCTGATACGATTAACCCACACATCGCACACCGCTGGAAGGTTGACAATGATTACCGAACTTGGACATTTTACTTAAGGAAAGGGGTGCAATTTCATCATCAACGCAATTTGAATAGTGGTGATGTGAAATATACGATTGAACGACTAAAAGACCGAACATCTTCTCTTAATTGGATCGTTCAGGATATCCAAATGATCGAATGTGTTTCGCCTTTCATCGTTCGCATACAATTGGCTCAATCAAATCCACTTTTCATTCGTTATATTAGCTCAATTCCCTTTTCAATTCTTCCAGAGGATGAACCGTTTGATGAAAACAAGTGGATCGGCACGGGTCCATTTCAACTCAAAAAACGTACTGATACGATGATCGTGTTAGAGGCGTTTGATCAATATTTTCTTGCAAGACCATTAATTGATGAAATTGAATTTTACCTTCTGCCGAGCGAATCAAATCTTACGATGACGATTCAAATTAAAGGAGAAGAGAAGGAAGAATCAACGATCCGCAAAGAGGATATGATAACAGGCTTTAGGTTTCTTGCATTTAATCTTAGGCGTTCTTCAATTGTCCTACAACATTCCTTTCGGTTAGCACTATTTCACTTATTAGATATGAAACAAATGTGGAAGGATTTAGGAAGAGAGAATTTAATAGAAGCATCCAGTTATTTTCCATGGAAATCACACCCTGACAGTAAAGATAAGAAACTCGTAAAATCACTATTAAAGAAATCGGGTTATCAAGGTGAAGCAATAACACTATATACGAGAGACACACGTGATGAAAGAGAACAGGCCCAATGGTTTATGAAGGCTGCCGCAACTGAAGGTATTCATCTTAAGTGTATATACTTTCATATGGATGACTTCTATTCAGCAACCATTGATCAAGAAGCCGATTTACTTTTTGCAGGCGAGGTGACATCAGATGATTTTCACCTATCTTTTTTAGATTCGTTTTATAACAAATCAAATGTCTTCCAAAGGTTTATTGATCGCAAAAACTTACACTACATTGAAAATTATCTTGAGCGTGTTAAGTATGAACCAAATTATAAAAAGCGGGAAGCATGGATAGATAAAGTAGAACAATATTTAAGAAACGAGCATCTTATTGTATATCGGTATCACCCAGTCATTCACCGCAAGTTCCACCATTTAATTCAAGATACTCGCTTCGAAGCTTTTGGGTATGATGACTTTCGAAAATCATGGATAGAAAAAGAATAATGTAACTTTTTTCGTATACTTTGCTGTTATACAGAATTACACCTACAAAACGTGATGTTATGTGCTCGCCTTCATCCCCAAAACAATGCTTATTGAATGAGAAAGCTAAGTAGCGCGTTATTTCCAATGATAATACATTGTTCC
Source organism: Cytobacillus sp. IB215665 (assembly GCF_033963835.1). Taxonomy (NCBI): domain Bacteria; kingdom Bacillati; phylum Bacillota; class Bacilli; order Caryophanales; family Bacillaceae; genus Cytobacillus; species Cytobacillus sp. IB215665. The sequence continues at coordinate 306,793 of NZ_JAXBME010000001.1, read as the reverse complement.
ACATGACCGAATGTAAGAAATCTTAACGAAACATTCTGTTAAAGAATTGGAAAATTATAATAAGTTGTGTGACAATAAAAGAAAGAGGATAAGGGGGAGAATTCATGAGCAAAGGATTAAATTTTGAAAATTCATTAGTCAATCATCTCGGTATTGAGATTGTAGAAGTAAATGAAGAGCGCACTGTCGCTACAATGCCTGTGGATGAACGAACGTGCCAGCCTTTTGGAATTTTACATGGCGGTGCTTCTGTAGCACTAGCAGAAACCGTCGCGAGTTTCGGAGCTTTCAATCTCATTGATCAGGAAAAAGAAGGCTGTGTCGGTCTCGAGATTAATGCAAACCATATACGAGCTAAAAGAGGTGGCGTTGTGACCGCCATCGGAACACCGTTACACCGAGGAAAAAAAACACATGTATGGGAAATTAAAATTGTGGATGAACAAGACAAATTAATTTGTATTTCTAGATGTACGATGGCCATCGTTGAACTAGATAAAGTAAGCTTCTAATAGCATCAAAAAAAAAGTCCCCCTCATATGTGAAAATATGAGGGGGTGGCTTAGACATGTATGTTCAATATGGCTTACCTACCTATGGTTTTAAGCATTTTATGGATAAGTAACAGTTAGTGTGTATGGGCTTGTACTAAATACACCATCATAACCGACGACTGCTACATATAATTTTTCACCAGCAGCTGCCGTATAAGTAAGTGATTCCGCAAGTGTGTTTACATTTTGTGATGCGGTTATTGTTTCTCCGCGACGATTTAATAAATATAGGTCATAATCATCTGGTACATTTGTTAAATCTACAGTCACTTGACCTCTAGCTCCGGCAGTGAATGTATATACATCTAAATCATCAGCAGAAGAGATATAAGATGTATATATTTCTCCACTTTCTACAGCGTGTGCAGTGCTTAATGTATCATTTGGCTCAAAATTGTCACTAGAAGCTGCTTGTGTATCATCAATTCCTACAGCTGTAAAACCACTTTCTATTGCCTGATATTCAGTCCCATCTGCTCCGTATAAATCTTCTGCAGATTGCAATAAAGCATTTCGTGCATCAATAAATTGCGCTTGTGATGTTAAATGAGTTGTTAAAGCACGGTAATAAATATCGCCAGCTTTTTCAAGACCAATTGCAGATGCAATATTGTAAAATGCTTTATTCGGAATTCCACTATTTGTGTGAACCCCTCCAAAATCCCAATCAAGTGCGTTTTCATCGTTTTTCACGAGGAAATCGTCCATATGATCCGGTTGTCCATATAATGTCGGGTTTGCAACACTTCTTAATGCATCTCCCGCTATAGCAGGTGTATACACATCCTCACCTAACAGCCAGTCAGCTGCTCCGTCTTGTTCTGCTTCTACGAGTACACCGAACACGTCAGAAAATGATTCATTCAGTGCCCCAGATTCATATTCATATATGAGATTAGCGGATGTGTCCGTAACCGCATGTGTAAGCTCATGTGCAACAACGTCTAATGAGCCGGATAATGATGTAAATAGTGACCCATCACCGTCACCGTACGCCATTTGTGTTCCAGTCCAAGCAGCATTGTTATAGTTCGTGCCAACGTGTACACTAGAAATAATATTGCCACCTTGATTATCATAGCTGTCACGATTATGGTTATTTAAGAAATAATCATATACAACTCCAGCGTATACGTGGGCATCAACACCTGCGCGTTGAGTAGCTGAATCAAAGACGTTATCATCATCCGTTACATATACACCTGGTGATGGATTAACTCTTAACAACGGGCTAAAAGTATTTTCGGCATCATATGTTGCGATAACACCATTCATAGACTTCGAAGTATCGTATAAATAATATGTCCCGTCTTGTTCAAACGTGTTCACTATTTTTTCATCCCCAAGCACGCCTGTTCCAGTCCCTACTTCAGCAGCATGTTCAATTCTATTAAATGATCGTAGTACTTCTCCTTTTTTTGCATCAATATAAAAGAATTCACGACCAATGTATGGTGCATGGAATTGCAATTCAACAATATAAACGGGCATCCATTTATTTTCATGCTTATAAAGATAAAGGTCAGAAGCTGGATCTTTCGTATACGTGTCTGCTTCTGGTGTAAAAGTTAACTTGCTTTCAGCGACCTGAATTGCATCCTCTGCAGATAGCTTCACAAAATTACGCCATTTCTTCTGTTCAAGCTTTGGCTCTACTTGACCAATCATGGAAGTGATGATACCATCACCATCAACTTGAATGAGCATTTCTGATCCATAAACTGGAATGCCATCAACAGTCAGCTGTGTACGATATTGCGTCATACCAAGATCATCAGTAACTGTTTGCTTAATCGTAAAATCTCCAGCATCTAAGTCAAATACTTGTCTATTCTCATCTAGGAATGCTAACACATCCACATTTTGTTCTGATAGTTTACCAGAGACATAGCGTGGAATACCTTTCTTCTCATCCCAAGAAACTCGGAATTTACCGTTTGATTTGTCTTTCATTTTCTCCAGCTTCTCTAGCTGTTTTATTTTTTTATCGATTTTCTTTGTCGATTTTTCTGTAAGTGATTTTGCATCAACAGTCCCTGTAGTTGGAACTAACAAAGTACCAAGTGCTAATGAAGCTGCTAGAACGGTTGAAACAACTTTCCTCTTTTTCATAGATTTCTTCCTCTCAGTATATTTTCTCTGTACTTGCTTGCATTGACTTATTGTCAATTTCAAGAGTATTTATGTGATTACTAGGATATAAAACGATACCTATTTATATCTCAATGTTGAAGCAAATAATCAATGTGCACTATTAACCCCTATCACAATAATACTCATGTTAAATACTTAAACTGAATTAGTTGAAAATCATCATTTAGTTCTAGTTAACTAGCAATTTTTCTTAAACCTATTACGGAACGTTTTACGTGGAAATAAACATTCACATAAAAGATATTGTTCAAAAATAGGTCCCGGGATATATATATTATCACAATAATATACACGACAAAAAATCTGATAATTTGTCATGATTCGTCAAAATATGCACTATCTATAACGATTACTTTATTTTTCTTACTATTTTGACGACTTATATAAATATATTTATAGTTATATTTATAAAGTAATATAGTATTTTTACTCATTCAATGCGTTGATTACGCCACAATACTTTCACACTGATTTCTGCTTATCTAGTAGATGATGTTGGCAACTTCTCTTTAAATAGAGCTGGCTGTTTTTACCTAACCACCTTCTAGCTGTTCTCATTTAGTAACAATAGCTATGTAGGCTGTTTTCTTATCAATTGTTATTATTCATACTAGTTATCTCATACACTTGCCAATAACGTTAATGACTGCTTTTCTTCATTAGAATGATAATTATCAGACAGCCACTTCCTATTGTTCATAGTAAAGATCATATAGATGCCCGTACACACAAACAGTTTCTAGTATTCTCATGTAGTAACATTTTCAATAATAAGAGTCTTACTTCTTGGCGTATTATTTCGCCTGCGCAAGCAGAGAATTTACATTAAATTGTGCCTTGATGTACTTATACAGTAAAAGCTTATTAGAAGCCCTTTACGTAAAAAACCTACAAGTACGTAACGTACTTGTAGGTCAGAATAAACGGCTTACCAACCGCCAACTTATTCAAGCTGTCATAGTAGAAAAGGTGTATACCTAGCTCAATTTTATTAACCTTAGTTTCCTCCGCCAGTTCCTTCTCCTTCGCCTTCACCTGCTCCTTCTTCCTCTTCCTCCTCTTTACCTTCTTCTTCTTCGTTGCCTACTTCTTCACTGCTTTCCTCTTCCTCTTCGTTACCTACTTCTTCACTACTTTCCTCTTCCTCTTCGTTACCTACTTCTTCACTGCTCTCTTCACCAGTATCCTCGCCACTTTCTTCGCCTTCACTTATTTCTTCTTTTTCCTCACGTACTGGCGCAACATAAGCGTCTGGATCAGGCTTATCTGCTTCTTCTATTTCATCATAAAATGCTTCTTTTGCTTCACCTTGGTCGACTCCTTGTACTAGTGGTGTATCGCTAAAGTAGCCAACTTGATCAATTGTATAGCCATACGCTGTAATACTGAAATCAGTATCTAATGTCGCATTAATTTCATCACCATCAACTACAACCCAAAATGCATCTTGTGTACCATCATATGATGCTACTGTTGCACCATTTCCGTCTGTAATATGAACAAAGTCATAGTTTGCCTCTGTTTCAAATGCTGAGAAATGGATAGCTACTTGTTCAGCACCCGCTTTTTGATACGTAAATGTATCAGTGAAGTTGTTTGAATATGGATGTGGTGTATCATAGCTTGCTTCTTCATAGTACCATTCACCTTCTGTTGTCGGTTCTTCTGGGAACGACACAGTTAATGAATACGGACTTGAGCTATTTGCTCCGTTATAACCAATAACTTTTACATAGAATGTATCCTCTCCAGACGCAGAGAAAGTAATTGATTCGTCAGACGTTCTTGCGTTTTCAGATTTATCCAAAGTCGAGCCATTTTCGTCAAGCAAGAATAGATCATAATCTTGTGGTACATTCGTTAAATCAACAGTGATTTCTCCAGCACCACCAGTTGTGAACGTATAGAAATCTTCGTCAGTTGATGAAGAAATGTAAGAAGTATATCTGTCGCCACTTGTTACACTATATGCTTCGCTTAATGAATCATTTGGTTCAAACGTATCATCAGGATCTACGATAATATCGCCACCGATTCCAACTGCGTCAAAGCCATCAGCAACTGCGTTATACTCAGTACCATCTTCACCGAATAAATCTGCAGCTGATTGTAACAATGCGTTACGCGCATCAATAAACTGAGATTGTGACGTTAAATATCTTGTTAACGCACGGTAATAAATATCCCCTGATTTATCAAGGCCAATCGTTGTCGCAATATTATAGAAGGCTTTGTTAGGGATTCCACTATTGATATGAACGCCACCCCAGTCACCTTCACGAGTATTTGGTAAAACGACGAAATCATCATAGTGAGCAGGCTGGTTGTATTGAGTAGGATTTGAAACACTTCTTAACGCATCACCACTTATATTAGGCGTATATACATCCTCACCTAATAACCAATCTGCTGAGCCTTCATAATCAGCTTCTACAATAATACCAAACACATCAGAGAATGATTCATTTAATGCACCAGGCTCAAACTCGTAAACTAAATCAGCTGAAAAATCAGTGACAGCATGTGTTAACTCATGAGCAACAACATCTAATGATCCTGACAGCGCTGTAAATGTTGTGCCGTCTCCATCACCGTACACCATTTGAGTACCAACCCATGCCGCATTATTCCATGGTCGATTTAATGCATCTGGGTCACGAACGTGAACACTTGAAATAACATCACTACCTTGATCATCGTAGCTGTTACGGTTATGCTCATTCTTAAAGTAATCATAGACGACACCAGCATAATAATGTGCATCTACTGCTGCTTTGTGACGAGAAGAGTTGAAGTTATTATCACTATCTGATACAAGTGAACCAGTCGCCCATTGATCACCAGCATCAAACGTTTCAATTCTGCCACTTGCCTTCGTGCGATCAGATAGATAATATGTTCCATTCTGTTCAAACGTATTAATCGTTTTCGTATCACCTAATACACCTGTTCCTGTTCCAGTCGCTTCAGCATGTTGAAGTTGGTTAAACGACCTCAATACATCACCTTTCTTCGCATCAATGAAGAAAAATTCACGGCCAAAATATGGCTCTAGGAATTGTAATTCAACGATATAAACTGGCATCCATTTGTTTTCATGCTCATACACATAAAGGTCGGAAACCGGCTCAGTCGTATACGTATTTGCATCAGGTGTGAAGCTTAAGTTTGATTCAGCCACCTCAATCGCATCTCTTTGTGATAGCTTGACAGACTTACTCCATTTTTTCTTCCCTAGCTTCGGTTCTACTTGCCCATTCACTGCTGTAACGATACCATTAGCATCGGTATGAACGAGAAGCTCTGCACCATATACAGGAATTCCGTCAACAGTAAGCTGTGTACGATAATGAGACATACCTAGCTCATCTGTTTCTACACTATTTACATCAAACTCCCCATCATCAATATTAAATATATCCTTACTCTCTTCAAGGAAGGTTGTAATATCTACATTAGCATCTGATAGTTTACCAGATACGAGGCGTGGAACGTCTTTTTCTTCATCCCATGACACCTTAAATTTTCCATTTTTCTTTTTGGTTTTTTCACGCATCTTGTCTAGTTTCTCTTTCTGCTTTGACTCCTTCTTCTCTTCTTTAGACACTTTTTCTGATTTTGCCTCTACTGATAAAGTGCCTGTTGTAGGAACGAGTATTGTGCTTAGTGCTAACCCTGTTGCTAGTGCTGATGAAACAATTTTTCTGTTCTTTTTCATTTTTCTCCTCTTTTCTCTTTTTATTAGTGAGCCCCTTCAAAGGATTTTACAAAGTATTCAAATGTGAAAAATAAGAATAACACCTGTAATAATTTTTGGAACTACCGAAAATGTATAAATACTTACATTATCAGCCCACATGTAAACTTTACAAAATTCAAAATATTTGTTCAATACATTTTGCCATAATTGAATAATTCCTCCTATAAAGACATTTTTCGACATATTTCTACATTGTTTTTATAGTCATTTAGTTTGATACTAGATATATAATAGACATACTGGACATCAGTTTTAGTGGCATAAACTAAGCGGTTAACGTACTCTACTTTTGTATATCAATACACCTTTCCCTCGTTTTTAGCAT